>JBFGZM010000027.1:0-18046 GCA_041586815.1 Marinobacterium sp.
CAACGACAAAGACGGCGACACCCTGAGCTACAGCATCACCGGCGGCAACGACGCCGGTCTGTTCAGCATCGATGCGGCCACCGGCGTAATCAGCGTCACCCAGGACATCGACGATGCACAGCTGGGCGACTACGCCCTGACCATCACCGTGGATGACAACGAAGGCGGCAGCGACACCGCCACCGCCAACATCAGCCTGACCAACGTCAACGACGTGCCGACTATTACGGTGGATTCGACTTCGAAGCAGGTTAATGAAAAAGGCCTTGGGCAGGGCAGTGGAGAGTCCGCAGATGGAGATGCTAACAACCAAAGCGATCAGTCCGAAGTCGCAACCGGCAGCTTTACGGTTACCGATGATGATGGATTGAGCGACATTACTTCCATCACTATCGGCTCTAGAACCCTGACCATTGGTAGCAGCGCTGGCGAGTTTTCATCGCTTGCTGCAATGGTGGGAGAAAGTGTCAGCACAACATACGGCACGGTGACACTGACCGATTACAGCGCCGGCGTGTTCAGCTACACATACACCCTGAACAGTCCGTTCACATCAACATCCGGTGATGACGGGGCTCAAACAGAGGTTAATGCCGACAGCTTTGAGGTCAGAGTGTCGGATGGCGAGGGGGAAGCCAGCGCAGAGGTTGGTGTCAGCATCATTGATGATGTGCCGAGCATCACTGTTGCGACTGGAAACCTTGCCGGTGTCAGCCTGCTGACCCAGGATGCAGACACCCTGACGGGTACGAATATTGTGACCAGTTCTGCTGCTTTTGGCGGCGTGTTCAGTGTCGGTAGCATCTCAGGTGGGGCTGATGGCCAGGCCGGGAATATCAGCTGGGCTTATGCCTTGAGTCTGAGTGTTGCCTCCGGCACGGCATCCGGTCTTGAAAGTGGTGGCTTTGCCGTCAACCTTTACCAGCTGGCTGATGGCACCATCGTTGGCAGTATCAGTACAACGGCACCGTTAGACATCAACACCGAAGCTGTTTTCAGTCTGAGTGTTGGCAGCAATGGCGAGGTGACCCTGAATCAGTATCAGGCGCTGGATCACAGTCATGCCGAGACCGAAGGACCCTACGACGATGATGTACTGAGCCTGGCCAATGGTCTGGTGAGCCTGACGGGCACGGCGACGATCACGGATAACGATGGAGACAGCGCGAGCAGCAGTAAAAGCGTTGATCTTGGGGGCACGGTGCGTTTCGCCGATGATGGCCCATCGATAGACCTGATAATTGGCAGTGATAGTCGAGTGATACTGAAAACCCAGGATGCAGATACTGCGGGTGGGAGTGTCGATACGGTTACCAGCAATGCTGCCTTTGGTGTGGCTATTACCACGGTACTGAGCTCGGGTGCCGACAGTGTGCTGGCCAGTGGGTTTAGCTTCGCGCTGAATCTGGCGGGTGCCCAGGGCGATGCCAGTAATCTCAGTAGCGGAGGTGAAACAGTCTATCTGTATACCCTGGCAAATGGCATGGTGCTGGGCTCGACCAGCAGCAGTAACCCGGGTGCCATCGATGCCAGCGCAGTGTTCAGCCTGAGCGTTGATGCCGAGGGCCGGGTGACTCTGAGTCAGTATCAGGCGCTCGATCATGGCACGGCAAGTACGGCGGACTTTGCCAATGATGTGAGCAGCCTGGCTAATGGTCTGGTGAACCTCCAGGTGACTTACTCGATCACCGACGGCGACAACGATTCGGCCACCAGCAGCAAGCTAATTGACCTGGGTGGCAATATCCAGTTTGCGGATGATGGCCCCTCAATTAACGCAAACAACCTGGCGATTGCCAATGTGGCCGGCACCTATACCGGCACCTATGCCTTCGATGTCGGGGCGGACGCCCAGTCTTTCGCAGACAGCTTCGGTGCCAGCGCGCTGCAGTGGACCAATGCGCGGCCCGGGTACAGCCTCGAATACGATGCCGCCGGATCCAGTGCCGATCATCTGCTGTACAACGGGGTCTACGACGAGAACGGTGAGTCCTTTACCTTCTTTACGCTGCAGGTCAACGCCGATGGTACCTACAACCTCAACATGGTCACACCAGACCCGGTGATCGAGAAGGAAACATCCAGCTTGCTGAGCGGGATATCCGGGGGCTCGAACCTGGCGTCCTACACCTTTGGGGCGTCCCAGTTCGGTGGCGAGTTCGCAATACTGGTAACAGGCAAGTCGAACGGGGTTGCCGATACGCTGACAATCTCCTCCACCGACCTGGGGGTGAGCGACAACGTCATGCACGGCAACAAGACTGACGTGCTGCGGTTTGACGTGCAGCAGGTTGCGGGCAAGACCGGGGTGCTGTCGGAGCTGACGATCAATATTTCCAGTACGGCGGGCGTGAAGACCTCTGATCTGGTCGGTGTCAGAATTCACTACACCAATGGCCCTGACACTACCTATGCTGAACAGATCGGGACTGATTACAGTGTCACGATTGCAGCGGATACGTCGCGGGAGGTGGAGTATATTAATCTGTTCCCGGCGAATAGCGGTGTCAGCTTCAAGATCACCGGCTTGTCCGGCAAGTACGTCACCAGTGAGTTCCCGGACGACTATGAACTCGACTTTACATTGACTGGCACTGATTCGGATGGAGACTCTGCGTCGAGTGATTTCTCGGTGATGGTGAACGCCACGGATAACGGTTCGGCGCTGATAGAAGGGACGACGGCCAGCGACAGCCTGTTTGGCACCGACGGCAATGATATTCTCACCGGCCATGGGGGGGCGGACCTGTTTGTCTGGAACGATGGTGACGAAGGGGGTGTGGGTAGCGGTCTGTTCGCCGAAGATACGGTGACGGACTTCACGCCAGCCGAAGGTGACGTGCTGGATCTGTCGGATCTGCTGGTTGGTGAAACCGAAGCGACGCTGGATGCCTTCCTGTACCTGGATGACAACGGTACCGACAGCACGCTTTACGTCAGCACCAGCGGCGATATGAATGCTGCCGATGCAAGCGAGGCGGCAACCCGGGCCGATCAGGTAATTAACCTGACTGACCTTACCGGTACGGATATCGATACGCTGATTGCCAGCGGCAATCTAACGGTGGACAACAGCTAACAGCGGTTGCCTGACCTGAAACCCAAAAGCCGGCTGATGCCGGCTTTTTTGTACCCGGCGCTGCGGGCTCAGCTGCTGACGATGGCGTCCAGCTTGGCGGCACAGATAAAGTCGTTATCCGACAGGCCGTTCACGGCGTGGGTACAAAAGCGCACGATACAATAGCCCCAGCCCATGCGGATGTCTGGGTGGTGGTTTTGCTGGTCGGCGAGGTAACAGGCGGCATTGGTGGTATACACCGCCTTGGCAAAACCCTTGAAGCGGAAGTCCCGCTCGATATAGCTGGCATCCTCTGCCAGTTCCCAGTCCTGGTGCAGCTGGTGCATCAGCGCCTGTGCCTCAGCCATGCTCAGGGCGGGTATTCCGCCTTCACAGGGGACGCAGGTCTGGCCGGCCAGGTCGCAGAATGAATCGCTCATGGGTGTATCCTCCTTGCTGTTTGTGGGTTGCCGCCGTGAAACGGGTGGCGTTGCAATAGAGTCAGTCAGTTCAGTGCATCAGTTTAGCGTGGCTTTTGGGGTATAGCGGGGTGCATGCAGCCCCAGGGTCTGGGCCTGGTGAATGGCTCCCAGTACATCAGTCCGGGTCAGTTCGCGTAATTGTTCAAGCCCCTCGAGTACAAAGTACAGCGGCTGGTGAATGTCGATACGATACGGTGTGCGCAACACATTCATCAGATTGAACGGCTGGCGTTCGGCCAGAGGGCTTTCAATCGAATAGGGCAGTTCGCTGGCGGAGGAGGCGAGTCCGGCGCCCAGTGCCCTGATCTGGCCGTTTTCCCGGATCAGGCCGAACTCCACGGTAAACCAGTACAGCCGGGCCAGCCAGACATGATCCTCGGACCGGGTGCGAGTGCCCAGCACACCGATATGGTGCGAGAACTCGGCAATGTCGGGGTGGGTCAGCAGTGGCGTGTGGCCGAAAATCTCATGGAAGATGTCCGGTTCCTGCAGGTATTCCAGCTCGTCCCGCGAGCGCATAAAGGAGGCTGCGGGAAAGATCCGAGAGGACAGCAGCTGGTAGAAACGATCGAAGGGAATCAGCGCCGGCACCGGAGTGACGCGCCAGCCACTGGCCTGCTGCAGCTGTTGCGACACCTCGGCGCACTGTGGAATCCGGTCTGGAGAGAGGGCCAGCGTTGCCAGGCCATCGGTGAATATCCGGCTGCAGTACTGCTGTGCACGCCGTTGTTGCGGGCGGTACAGGATCTGCCAGACCGCATCTTCCTCGGCGCTGTAGGGGATAAGGCCCTGAGCGTCGGGCTGGTGAGCATGGTAGCGGCTTGTTGTTTTCATGGTGCGCTCTCGAACTGGACTCTATGCCCATTAGAGTATCGAAGAGCCCGGGAAATTTGCTTGCTCTGTTGGTCGGATTCCCGCAAAGTTTGAAATTATATTTCTTATAAGTCGATATTTGGGTAATTAAATGTCTGAAATGGCCAAGCTGGATAAAACGGATCGCCGTCTGTTGCGCGAATTGCAGCGCAATGGCCGCATCAGCAATCAGGAGCTGGCCGAACGCACCAATTTGTCCACGGCGCCCTGCTGGCGGCGACTGAAAAAGCTGGAAGACAGTGGCGTGATCAGCCGCTATGTCGCCCTGCTGGACAGTCACAAGCTGGGCATGCAGACCATGGCCTTTATTCACCTGTCGCTGCTGGATCACAGTGATGCCAGCATTGCCGCCATTGATGAGTTCGTCGAACAGTCACCAGAGGTGATGGAGTGCTACGCCATTACCGGCAGCGAGGATTATCTGTTGCGGATTGTGGCCGAGGATATGGAAGCGCTGGAGCGTTTCATGATGCAAAAACTGCTCAAGCTCAAGGGCGTCAAGTCGACCAACAGCTCTCTGGTGCTGCGCCAGAAGAAGTACACCACCGAGTTGCCGATCAGTGATTCGTGATTGGTAATTGTTCATGTGGCGCGTGACTGGAGCTGTTCCCGGATCAGGTCCCCCAGCACCTCGATGGCCTGCAGATAGTAGGGCGTGGCTTCAAAGGTGCTGTAGTTCAGGCGAATGCAGTGGGCAAAGCGATTATCGCTGGCGAACAGACTGCCGGGGGTAATACCGATGCCCGCCTGCTGGGCAGCCTGGTAGAGCCGATCGCCGTCAAAACCGATGGGTAGCTCGATCCAGCACAGGAAGCCGCCCCGGGGGGGCAGCGGTACAGCACAGCCGGGCCAGTAACGGTAAATGGCTTCGAGCAGTAACCCCAGGCGGGCCTGGTAGCGGCGTCGAACCTGGCGCAGGTGGCGCTCATAACGGTTGTCGGTCAGAAAATCTGCCGCCGTGTGCTGCAAAATGCCAGGGGAGGCCAGGGTGGTGACATACTTGAGGTAGTTCACCTGTTCATAGTAGCGCCCTGGCATGATCCAGCCGATGCGGATATCGGAGTCCAGGGTTTTCGAAAGCGAGCTGCACAACAGGACCCGGCCCTGGGTATCCAGGCTCTTGAGGGGAGGCGGGCGGCTGCCCTGGTGACAGAGCTCCCCGAAGACATCGTCCTCGATAATGGGCAGATCGTGCAGGTTGGCCAGATGCAGCAAGCGCTGCCGGGCGGCTGCCGGCATGCTGGCGCCGGTGGGATTGTTGAAACTCGGATTGGCAAGAATGGCCTTCACCGGCCAGCGGGCCAGCGCCTGCTCGAGGGCATCGATGTCGATACCGTGCTGCGGGTGCCCGGGAATCTCCAGTGCCCGCATGCCCAGCGCCTCGATGCACTGCAGGGTGCCATAGAAACAGGGGGATTCCACCGCGATGGTGTCTCCCGGGCGGGCCAGCGCCAGCAGCGCCAGGGTAACGGCTTCCTGGGTGCCGTTGGTGATAACGATGTCGTCGGCGCCGACAGGCACCTGAGCGGCGCTCAAGCGCCGGGCCAGCTGGGCGCGCAATGCGTACAGCCCCGGTGGTGCCACATAGTGGCTGTTGCTGCCGGGGGATGCGGCAACCTCCCTGGCATGGCGTGACAGGCGGCGATAAAAGTACTCCCGTCCGCTGCAGTGGGCATCGGGGTCGGCACTGCCCAGGGGTACCAGCTGGGCATCCTGGGCCGCGCCGATAATCTCCAGCGCCGTTGCGCCAAGCTCGACTTTGCGTGGCTCTGGCCGGGCGTCGGTGTTTTGGCTCAGGCCGCGGGCGCGGACGTAGTACCCCGAACGTGGTCGTGGCTCGATCAGCTGCTCGTCTTCCAGCAGCATGTAAGCGTGGATAACACTGTTGCGACCGATGTTGAGCCTTGTAGACAGCTCGCGAATCGAGGGCAACGGATCACCCGGGCGCAATTGCTGCTCCAGTATCTGGTTGCGCAGCAGTTCGGCGGTCTGTTCGTAAATTTTCATGGGCACAGTCTAGTCATCTATCGGTCTGATTATGCCATTGAATGCGACTGTACCCATCCAAATAGCGGCATCCTGTGTCTTTTTTTGTCCCTTGCTCCGCCCTAAGCTGCTGTTTTATCAAACCGGCGTCGGTAACCGAGATGCCCTCGCCTCCAAGGATTCATGCATGAGTGATTTTCAGGCGCGCCTGGTACGCTGGGTACCGCTGCTGTTTGTCCTGCTCTGGAGCACCGGTTTTATCGGTGCCAAGTACGGCTTGCCTTATATCGAGCCCTTTTACCTGTTATTTATCCGCATGCTGCTGACCCTGGTGGCGTTTGCTCTGCTGATGCGACTGTTCCGGTCCAGGGCGCTGAATCTGCGCCAGGCGCTGCACCAGATGGTGGTCGGGCTGCTGGTACATGGTGCCTATCTGGGGGGCGTGTTTGCCGCGATCAGCTGGCAGATGCCGGCGGGGATCGCGTCCCTGCTGGTCGGCCTGCAGCCCCTGCTTACTGCGCTGATTGCCTGGCAGTGGCTGGGCAGCCGGCTGCGGGGGAGGCAGTGGGGCGGTTTGCTGCTGGGGCTGCTGGGCGTGGCTCTGGTACTGGCAGGACGCGGTTCGGGTACCTCCGGCGAACTGGTTTGGCCGGCATTGCTGGCGGCGCTGCTGGCCCTGGTGGGGATTTCAGTCGGCACTCTGTATCAGAAACGCTTTGGGCAGGGCGTTGACCTGCTCAGCGGTACTTTTTATCAGTACCTGTCCACGGCACTGCTGATGGGGCTGCTGAGCTTTGGCTTTGAAAGTCGCGAAGTGGACTGGCAGCCGGAGCTTTTCCTTGCACTTTTCTGGCTGGTTGTCGGGCTGTCGGTCTCGGCCATTGTGCTGCTGATGCTGATGATCCGTGAAGGCGAGGCCGCCCGGGTGGCGAGTTATTTCTACCTGGTACCGCCGGTCACGGCGCTGGAAGCCTGGTGGCTGTTCGATGAACGCCTGGCCCCCGTTGCACTGGGGGGCATCGCGGTGGCGGTGCTGGGCGTGTACCTGGTGATCAGGCCGGCCAAAACCCGCGAGGCCAAAGCCGGCGCTGTGAGCTAGGGACCCAGGGTGGGCTCCCCCGGCTCCTGCCGTGCACTGAGTTTGCTATCATGGGCGCCTTGAGCTGTATTGCCCTGCGGAGCCGCTGAATGCCCGAGTTACCTGAAGTCGAAACCACCCGCCGGGGGGTAGCACCTTACCTGCTGGATCACAGTGTACGTGCCCTGGTGGTACGCCAGCCGCGCCTGCGCTGGCCGGTGCCCCCGGAGCTGGCGGATTTGCTTGAAGGGCAGCCGGTGCGCGGTGTGTCGCGCAGGGGCAAGTATCTGCTGGTCGACTTTGATGCCGGCACGCTGCTGGTGCACCTGGGCATGTCCGGCAGCCTGCGGCTGGTGCCCGGTGATCAGGCGCCCGGCAAGCACGATCATGTGGACCTGTTGCTGGATTCCGGCCTGGCATTGCGCCTGACAGATCCGCGCCGTTTTGGTGCCGTGCTCTGGCAGGAGGCCGGTACCGAACACCCGCTCCTCGCAACCCTCGGGCCAGAACCCCTCTCCGAAGCCTTTGATGCCGCGCGCTTGCAGCAGGCCTGCAAAGGGCGGCGCAGCGCCATCAAGCTGCGAATCATGGACAGCAAGGTTGTGGTGGGGGTAGGGAATATCTACGCCAATGAAGCGCTCTTTGCCGCCGGCATTGACCCACAGTGCGCCGCCGGGCGTATCTCCGCCGCGCGTTTGGCGCGCCTGGTGACCGAGATCAAGCAGGTGCTGAGCCGTGCCATTGCCCAGGGCGGCACCACTTTGCGAGATTTTGTAGGCGGGGATGGCAAGCCCGGGTACTTCAAACAGGAACTCTGTGTTTATGGTCGGGGCGGCGAGGTCTGTGTCTGCTGTGGTACTGTACTGAAAGAAATCCGCCTGGGGCAGCGCAGTACCGTGTTTTGTCCGCGTTGTCAGCGCTAGGCGACCACCATCATTACAGGGGTAGTTTATGACCGCAGCCCAACGGGCGTTAAATGACAAGGCGCTGCAGCGCGACTGCTTTCGCGAGCAGTTGCGTGATGGCCTGGGAATTCAGGAGGCGTTGAAAAGCCGGGAAATCTTGCGGATTGACGCTGAAACACCGATCCATTGCGAACTCTACGAGTACAGCAGTACGGCCCCGATTCTGCTGTTCCTGCCGGGGCTCGGCACCTATTCGGAACTCTATGCCGAATTGCTCGCAGGTCTGAGGGATGAAGGCTTCAATGCCGTGGGTGTCGATCCCCGCGGTCATGGCTATTCCGGCGGTGAGCGGGGTTTCTACAGCATTGAGGAAACCGTATCCGACCTGCAGCGTGTGCTGGATACCCTGGAGGAACGCTTCAGCGGGCCAGTTGTGGTATTTGGTTATTCCGGTGGCGCCGTAACGGGGCTGGCGCTGGCGGAACAGGACAGCCGGGTGCAGGCCCTGTTGTGCGGCACTCTGCTGCTGAGCGAGCTGGCGCCGGACATGATGCATGGCCTGGGCTGGCAGTGGACCACCGCGTCGGCCTGGATGTTCCCGCGCATGAAAGTGCCGCTCAAGGGCTTTATCGACTTTGAAACCTTGCTGGCCGGTCATCCGGCGGGGCCACTGATCAATGCCGATCCCATGCTGGTATTCGAGTATCCGCTGCGTACTTTGGCGAGTCTGTTCAGTCGTCGCGCCGGTATCCTTAAACAGCAGTACCCCTTTGCACTGTCCATCATGCAGGGTACGCGGGATGAAGTGCTGGATGTGGACTATGCTCGCCGCGTTGTCTCGGTGTCGGTGCAGCCGATCGAGCTGGTACTGATCCCGTCCGAGGGGCACATGCTGCCCTGGGACAATGCCGCAGCGCTGGCTCAACGCTCGGCACAATGGTTTCACCGGCAGCTGGAACAGCCGGTTTCAGACCCTGCCTGATTTGCTGTCATCCCGGTGTCATGTATTGTTCACTTGGCTGTCACCGGCTTCGTTGGACAATGCAGCTGACTGCAACCTGTCAGGTGATGCCGATGAATGCGCTGCAACAGAAAATCACTCAGCTTGATACGCTTGCGTTCCTCTGGTGCCAGGGCCATGCCCGGGCGCCACAGCTGGCGTCGGTCAGTCGCTGGGTGTCGCGCCTCGGGGACGGCCTTTGCTATATCCTTTTGGGGGTTGTGCTGGCGCTGTTCGAGCCCGAGGACGGACACCGCTTTCTGCAGGCCGGACTGCTGGCTTTTGGCATTGAGCTGCCGGCTTACCTGGTGCTTAAAAACCTGATCCGGCGTGACCGGCCCTGCGATCGTTTTGATCACTTCTCGGCGTACATAAAACCTTCGGATCGCTTCAGTTTTCCCTCGGGTCATGCCGCTGCGGCCTTTACCTTCGCAACCGTCATGGTGGCACATTATCCCAGCCTGCTGTTGCCACTTTACGGCCTGGCAGCCCTGATAGGGGCATCCCGGGTCCTGCTGGGCGTGCACTTTCCGTCGGATATTCTGGCCGGTGCCCTGCTGGGAATCTGTTGTGCTCAGCTGGGCATTCTGCTGTTCGGCCTGGCGTAGCGAATTATGAAAATACTTTACGGTGTGCAGGCAACAGGGAATGGTCATATTACCCGGGCGCGGGTTATGGCAGGTGCGCTGGCGAACCAGGGTCTGGAGGTTGATTACCTGTTCAGCGGTCGGCCGGCAGAGCAGCTGTTTGATATGGAACCCTTTGGCGGCTATCGCTGCCGCCGGGGCCTGACGTTTCGTTATGGCCCAGGCGGGCGTGTGGAACCGCTGGGAACTCTGTTCAACAACAGTCTGTGGCAGCTGTGGGACGAGATTCGCAGTCTGGACCTGACGGGCTATGACCTGGTGATCAGTGATTTCGAGCCAGTTACGGCCTGGGCCGCACGCCGCCAAGGGGTGCCCAGTATCGGCATAGCTCATCAGTATGTCTTTAACTACGAATTGCCGGGCCGCCACCAGGGACGCCTGACGCGCAGCGCCATTCGTCTGATGGCGCCGGTAGATACCGCCATTGGTCTGCATTGGCATCATTTCGAGCAGCCCATACTGCCACCGCTGATTTCGCCTCCGCGCTATCCGGTGACATTCGAAGCCGGCAAGATTCTGGTGTACCTGCCCCACGAAACCCGTGCGCAGCTTGTCGACTGGTTCAGCCGTTTTGCAGACTTCCGTTTCGTGGTTTATTGCGACTGCAGGCATCCCCAGAAACAGAGCAATCTGGAGTTCAAACCCTTCAGTCGTGATGGTTTTGAGCGGGATCTGGCCAGCTGTGCCGGTGTGATCAGTAACAGCGGCTTTGGCTTGACGAGCGAAACGGTGCAGTATGGCAAAAAGCTGCTGAGCAAGCCCTATCAGGGGCAGATTGAGCAGTTGTCCAATGCTGAAATCATGCAGCAGCTGGGGCTTGCCACGGTGATGCACGGCGAATGCGATCTGGAGCAGATCAGGACCTGGCTGCAGCAGCCCAATCCGGCACCGGCGCCGTACCCGGATGTGGCCGCCGCCCTGGCGCACTGGATCGCCGCAGGTCACTCGGAGCCTCCGGCTGCGCTGGCCCGGCGCCTGTGGAACGGTCATGCCACGCAATTGGCGGCGGCCCCCGGTTTCTGATCAACCTCTTCGCTGAATCCTTTCTGTTCGTATTTTGCATGTCCCTTTGGCTGGAGTATGGTTCGTAGTGATTCCAGAGGGCCAGCGGAGCGGAATATGCAGCGCCGAACAGTACTGATCTCCGGGGCGGGCAGCGGTATTGGCCAGCAGATGTCGCTGGTTCTGGCCCAAAAAGGACATCGTATCGTTGCCACCGACCTGGTGAGCGATGCTGCCCAGCAAACCGTGGGGCTGATCAAGGCCGCGGGCGGTGAGGCGCTGGCCTTGGCGCTGGATGTCAGTGCCCAGACCGAGATCGATCAGCTGTCTGGCGTGCTGAAATCCGAAAAGGTCCATGTGCTGATCAATAACGCCGGCCTGCAGCATGTTTCTCCCCTGGAAACCTTCCCGCCGGAGCGTTTTGACCTGCTGGTTCAGGTGATGCTGAGCGGCGCCGCGATGCTCACTCGGGCATTGCTTCCCGGCATGCGAGCCCAAGGGTACGGGCGCATAATCAATATCGGATCCATTCATGCGCTGGTCGCATCGCCTTACAAGAGTGCCTATGTGGCGGCCAAACATGGCTTGCTGGGGTTTTCCAAGGTGGTTGCACTGGAAACGGCGGATACCGACATAACTATCAATACGCTGTGTCCGTCATACGTGCGTACGCCCCTGGTGGAAAAGCAGATCCAGGATCAGGCACGGGAAAATGGCATTAGCGAGGCGGATGTAGTGAGCGAAATCATGCTCAAACCCATGCCCAAGGGGGTCTTTATCAGTATCGAGGAACTGGCGCAGCTGACGCTGTTTCTGATGAGTCCAGCGGCACGAAATATTACCGCTCAGGCGATTGCAGTGGATGGTGGCTGGACCGCGCGCTAGTGGGTGATAGCGAGCTAAGTGATTGTAAATTCAATAGTAAATAAAAAGGGCGCGATGATCCGTCATCGCGCCCTCTTGTTTGGCTTCCCTTTTCCCTGCGCTTGAATTGCGTCCTGCGTGCGTCCGATTCGTCCCTTGCGCTTACCGAGGCCATCCTTGTTATTCATTCCATGAACAGGAGATCCACGAGATTGATTATGGCTGTTGCTGGATTTATTTATATAGGAAAAAGTCCTAAAAGCTGTTTCATGATTGATACAGTTTTGGCCAGTTACGTGGCGAAGCAGGGAAAATAGGAAGATATGGGAAGGTAACTGTTACTAAATATTTACAGTGTACGCCGTGGGACGGCAAGGAAAGGTTTTGTTTCGGCTGGCCCAGCGGTTCAGTCAATTTGGCCATGGACATTCTCCCCATGAAACGCATAGACTAGTTGCCTTCTTGTCGGGGTGCCTTAACAAGCACCGGGCGCATATCGGTTTGCCGATGTACTGCCTGGTCATTTGAGGGGCTGAGATCAAACCCGTTGAACCTGATCCGGTTAGCACCGGTGTAGGAAACCGAGATATGTCCCATATACTCTACTCCTCCGTTCTCCTGGTGAATATCTGGCCGACAGCCAAATTTATCAGGAGCCGATCATGCAGCAGCCTATCCAGCATGCCTGCCCCATTGCACTGACCATTGCCGGGTCTGATTCTGGCGGTGGTGCCGGGATTCAGGCCGATCTCAAGGCTTTTTCTGCCCTTGGTGTCTATGGGGCCTCGGTTATTGCCGCCCTGACGGCGCAGAATACCCGTGAAGTCCGCGCTATCCAGGATGTGCCGCCCGAGTTTATTCGCAGTCAGATTCAAACCGTATTCGATGACCTCGCCATTGATGCGGTGAAAATCGGCATGCTCAGTCAGCCCGCGGTTATCGCCGTGGTGGCCGAAGAGCTGCAGCGTTACGGTGCCCTCAATATTGTGCTCGACCCCGTCATGGTGGCCAAGAGCGGCGACAAATTGCTGGCACAAGCGGCGGTTGAAGGCCTGCGTTCCACACTCTTGCCACTGGCTACCATTCTGACCCCGAACCTGCCGGAAGCGGCGGTGTTGCTCGACTGCCCCGAGCCTGCCAGCCGCGATGAGATGATTGTCGCTGCCAGGGCGCTGCTGGAATATGGCCCGCAGGCTGTTCTGCTCAAGGGGGGGCATCTGCAGGGCCAGGACAGTGCCGATCTGCTCTGTACTTCGGATCAGCTGCTGTGGTTGCCAGCCCGGCGCATCGATACGCGCAATACCCACGGTACCGGCTGCACCCTGTCATCGGCCATCGCGGCAGAACTGGCCAAGGGTATGCCGGTGCAGACGGCCATCGAGAACGCAAAGGTTTATATCAGTGCTGCCATAGAGGCGGCAGACCGGCTCGAAATAGGCTCTGGTCATGGCCCTGTTCACCATTTCCACCATTGGTGGTGAGCGGCGCTATGCTCGGAATCGATGTGCGCAACGCCAGCCTCGCCTGGCAGGGTCACAGCGTTTTCAGCGATCTGAACTTTCATTTGCCGGCGGGCGAGTGGACCTGTCTGCTGGGCCAGTCCGGTGTGGGCAAGAGTTCGCTGCTGCGCTTGCTGGCGGGGCTGACCGAGCAAATGCAGGTGCAGGCTGAAATCGTTGCCAGTGACGGCAAGCCGCTGGATGGGCGCGTCGCCTGGATGGCGCAGCAGGATCTGCTGCTGCCATGGCTCAGTGTGCAGGACAACGTGCTGCTGGGGCCGCGCCTGCGTCGCAGTCGGGTGACGCCGGCCCAGCGCGAACAGGCGCGCTACCTGCTGAGTCAGGTCGGTCTGGCGGGGCTAGAAGGGCGTTATCCGGCGGCGCTGTCGGGCGGACAGCGCCAGCGTGTGGCCCTGGCGCGCATGCTGATGGAAGATCGGCCCCTGGTGCTGATGGACGAACCCTTTTCGGCGCTGGATGCGGTCACGCGGCTTAAATTGCAGGATCTGGCGGCGAATCTGCTGGCGGATCGCACGGTGCTGCTGATTACCCATGATCCGCTGGAGGCGCTGCGTCTGGGGCATCAGGTGCTGGTATTGCAGGGCAGCCCGGCGCGCCTGACCGCACCGCTGCGTCCGCTGGATGCGCCGCCCCGGGCGGTCGACCAGCCAAAGGTACTGGAGTTGCAGGGGCGTTTGCTGCGTCAGCTGATGGCGGTGAGTGAATGAGTGCGCTGCGCAGTATTGGTATAGCAGTGGGCCTTTGCGGCTTCTGGCAGTTGCTGGTGTGGCTGACGGGTGCTCCGCACTTTATCTTGCCTGGGCCCTTTCGGGTGCTGGAAGCGCTCTACAACAATGCGGGGCTGCTGTTGCAGCATGCCGGCGTGACGCTGGCAGAAATCCTGCTGGGATTGTTGCTGGGCGTGCTGCTGGGGCTTGGCAGTGCCCTGACGCTGATCTGGTTTCGGCGATTGCGGCCCTGGATGCTGCCGGTCCTGGTGATCAGCCAGTCGATCCCAGTGTTTGCCCTGGCGCCGGTGCTGATGCTCTGGCTGGGCTACGGCATGGCCTCCAAAGTGGCGATGGCGACGCTGATTATTTATTTCCCGGTCACAGCAGCCTGCTACGACGGCCTGCGACATACGCCGGCAGCCTGGCTGGAGCTGGCTCGTACCCTGGGGGCTGACAAGTGCACCCAGCTGCTGCAGGTTCGTCTGCCGTCGGCGCTACCGGCACTGGGATCGGGCCTGCGGGTCGCGGCCTCGGTGGCGCCCATTGGCGCGGTAGTGGGAGAGTGGGTCGGGTCGTCCACGGGCCTTGGGTATCTGATGTTGCATGCCAATGCGCGCATGCAGGTGGACCTGATGTTTGCCGCCCTGCTGGTGCTTTCACTGATGGCGGTGAGCCTTTATTTTCTGATCGATTGGATGCTGCGGCGCCTGATGCCCTGGCAGTCCGAAACCCTGTTCGATGATGCCCGGGAGGCTGAACAATGAAAACAACAAAACAAAAAGTAGGTGCCATTCTGGCCGGTGCGCTGCTCAGTGCAAATGTCATGGCGGCGGACAAGATCACATTGCTGCTGGACTGGTTTATCAACCCGGACCACGGGCCGCTGATCGTGGCGCAGCAGAAAGGCTATTTCAAGGACCAGGGCCTGGAAGTCGAGATGCAGGAGCCGGCGGACCCGTCCATGCCGCCGAAGCTCGTTGCCGCCGGCAAGGCCGATATGGCGGTGTCCTACCAGCCGCAGCTGCATGTGCAGGTGGATGAAGGTTTGCCGCTGAGCCGTGTAGGTACCCTGGTGGCCACTCCGCTGAACTCCCTGGTGGTACTTGAAAGCAGCGATATCAAGTCCATTGAGGACCTCAAGGGCAAGAAAGTCGGTTACTCGGTGGGTGGCTTCGAGGATGCCCTGCTCAAGGCGATGCTGGCCCGGGAAGGTCTGGAACTGTCGGACATCGAAATGGTGAACGTCAACTGGTCGCTGTCACCGTCGCTTATCACCGGCAACGTCGATGCCGTGATTGGTGCCTATCGCAACTTCGAACTGAACCAGATGGATATCGAAGGGCATCCGGGCCGGGCGTTTTACGTCGAGGAGCTGGGTGTGCCGGCGTACGACGAACTGGTCCTGGTGGTCAACAACAAGGATCGCAAGAACCCCAAGTACGGTCGTTTCATGCGCGCGCTGGAAAAGGCGACCCAGTTTATCGTCAACCACCCGGATGAAGCCTGGACCAGTTTTGTCAGCTACAAGAAAGACCTGGACACTGAGCTGAACAAGCGTGCCTGGGCCGATACCCTGACGCGCTTTGCTCTGCGCCCGGCGGCTCTGGACAGCGGTCGCTACGAACGTGTCGGCGCCTTCATGCAGGCCCAGGGGCTGACAAAATCAAACCCCGCGGTATCAACCTACGCCTTTGAACCCAAGTAATACACCGGAGCACTGATGAGCAAGTCATTTTCCGAACAGTTGCGCCTCAGGGCCGAACCCTGGTGGAGCGGCGCGGTTGAACATCCTTTCACCGTTCAGCTGGGTGACGACAGCCTGCCGGATGCGGTCTATATCCGCTACCTGCTGCAGGATTACGCCTTTATCGGCACCCTGGCCGACCATGCCGCGCTCTGCATAGCGGCGGCGCCGGACATGGCCTCCAAGGGCGTGCTGGCGGGCTTTCTGGCGGCGCTGACGTCGGCGGAAAATGACTACTTCGAGCGCTCCTTTGCGGCCCTTGATGTCAGTCCTGCCGATTACCGGGCACCGGCGCTGAATCCGGTGGCCCAGATGCTGGCGCGGGAAATGAAAGATGCCCAGGCCTGCGGCTATGCCGACATGATTGTGGTGCTGGCCTGTGCCGAATGGGTGTACCTGAGCTGGTCTCAGCGCGAAGCGCAAAAAACGCCGCCGACGCGTTTCTGGCTACGCGAGTGGATCGACATCCATGTGCTACCGGAGTTCGAAGCCTTTGTAACCTGGCTGCGGGGCCAGCTCGACAGCTTTGGCGAGCTCGATGCGGCGGACCGGGCCCGTCTGGAGCAGCGCTTTACCCGCATGGCCTGGCTGGAACAGGCGTTCTTCGATGTGTTGCTGAACGAGCAGGAGTGATTATGTCCGTGTATGAACAGCTCAAAAGCGCGGCCCAGACCGATTGGGATGCTTATATCCAGCATGATTTTGTACGCGGCCTGGGAGATGGCAGCCTGGCGCCGGAGTCCTTCGCCCATTACCTGAAGCAGGATTACCTCTTTCTGCTGCAGTTCAGCCGCGCCTGGGGTCTGGCGGTGTACAAGAGCCGCACCCTGGAGCAGATGCGTTATGCCCAGCAGGGCATCAACGCCATGCTGGATATCGAGATCGGCCTGCACGTGCAGTACTGCGCCGACTGGGGTATCAGCGAAGCGCAGTTGCAGGCGTTGCCTGAAGCAGCGGCCACCGTGGCCTATACCCGCTATGTGCTGGATTCGGGCCTCGCCGGTGACCTAGCGGATCTGCATGCGGCCCTAGCGCCCTGTATTGTCGGTTATGCCGAAGTGGCACGCTGGCTGATGGATCAGCCCTCCACCGTACTGGAAGGAAATCCCTACCGTGCCTGGATTGAAATGTACGCCAGCGATGAATATCAGCAGGTTGCCAGCGCCGAGGTTCGCCTGCTGGATGAACTCTGTGCCGGCATGCCGGCGCGGCGTCTCGATGAACTGAAAAAGACCTTTCACACCGCAACCCGGATGGAAGGGGCCTTCTGGCAGATGGGGCTCGACCTGAGCACCTGAGTCATTCACTAGATCTGTTTGGTCTTCCCGACCTGGCCTTTTTGCGCCGGGGTTGGGGAGCCTATGCCCAAAATAAGCCCAAAACCCGGTTTTCAATCATGCTGGCAGGATGCCGGCGCTAAACCGACCCAATGAGGATGAGAATAAAATGGCCGAGCAAAACAAGCCTTTCAGTCGTGGTGTAGTGGCCGATGCCGCTTCCGTGCAGCCGTTCCCCAAGTCCCGCAAGGTATACATTGAGGGAAGTCGACCGGACATTCGCGTGCCCATGCGCGAAATCACGCTGGATGACACGCCGACGGGTCTGGGTGGCGAAAAAAATGATCCGCTCTATGTTTACGATACCTCCGGCCCCTACACCGACCCGAACAGTGCCATCGATGTGCGCAAGGGTCTGCCCCCGCTGCGTGATGCCTGGATCGAGGAGCGTAACGACACCGAACGTCTGGATGGCATGACCAGTGACTACGGCCGCATGCGTGAAGCCGATGCGAGCCTGGATGAGCTGCGTTTCGAACTGACCCGCAAACCGCGCCGTGCACGCCCCTTGAAAGACGGCCAGGCCGGCAACGTCACGCAGCTGCACTATGCACGCAAGGGCATCATCACGCCGGAGATGGAATACATCGCCATCCGCGAGAACATGAAGCTGGCCAAGTCCAGGGCCCAAGGCAATATCGTTGCCCAGCAGCACCCGGGTCACAGCTTTGGCGCCCGCCTGCCGGACGAGATCACGCCGGAATTCGTGCGCAGGGAAGTAGCCGAAGGGCGCGCCATTATTCCGTGCAACATCAACCACCCGGAACTGGAGCCGATGATCATCGGCCGCAACTTCCTGGTGAAGATCAACGGCAATATCGGCAATTCCGCGGTGACGTC
>JBFGZM010000028.1:0-17863 GCA_041586815.1 Marinobacterium sp.
CAGCTTAAACTGCCGGATCACTCACTCAAGTACCAGCAGATCCTGCATCCAGGCCAAATGAATCCGAAGCGGGCGGGCCAGGAACTACACTCCGGCCGCGACCTGACAGGCGGCCTGATCAGCGGGGAACACATCGATTTCGACTTCAGTCAGCGCTTTTATCACCGCGACTTTACGCCCCAAGCGGTACGTTGAATGGGACAACCCTTGGGGGGAACTCAAACAGCTTCACTTTTCACACCAGAGCATTACAATAGCCCCCTGCCGCGCCATCCTGCGGAATACAGGGCATGGCGGCGCCACAAGCGCCGCCATGCCCTTTTCTGTTTTCTGCTCTCCCTGACACCCCCGAAGACCGCAAGCCCCCTTTGCAGCCACCGCTCCAGGCACCCGTTTTTTGCGTCCGAGGCCGTTCAAAAAGGCAAAAAAAAAGCGGCCACTGGGGCCGCTGAAAATTGGAAACTCTGCTGGAGAACTTCTCGCTTGCATGGGGTAAGACCAGGCACTTTCACGATCAGTTCCCCTGAGTTGAGAAAAAATTAAACAATTGTTTGGATTTTTTATCGACAGCAGGCCACCCGTCGTACAGACGGGGCTTTCATGCAACGACAGGCAGGGTACAATTCGCCGCTGAAAACCACCTCGCCAGGAATAAGCATGTCCTCGATGCTCGAATATTTTGCCGCCACCGATTCGGACGAGTCGCACCGGACCATCCGCAATTCCCTGCCGGGCCAGGAAGTGCATCGTTGCTATGACGAGTGGGGCCCGGTAACGGTTCTGGAAGACGGTCCGCGCCGCTACCTGTCCTTCGGCGATGGCGGCGAGCAAAGTTGTATCGACATGACAGACCCCGCCCTGCCTGTGTTTGAGTATGTGCAGGCCATGTTACTGGCGCTTCTTTACATTCCCAGGCCCGCCCATGTTTCCCTGTTCGGCCTGGGTGGCGGCAACCTCAGCAACTGCCTGCAGGCCTATGACAAGACCATGCAGCTGAGCGTGGTTGAGCTGCGCCAGAAAGTGGTGGATATCGCCCGAGACTGGCTGTCACTCATGGAAACCGATCGCTTCGAACTGCACATTGACGATGCCGAGGCCTTTGCCGCCCGCGGCAGTATCAGGACCGATATTATCTTCAGTGATCTGTATCTGGACGATGGCATGCAGCTAATTCAGCTGGAGCAGGACTTTCAGTCCGACTGCTACAACCTGCTGAACGACCAGGGCATGCTGGTTCTGAACCTGTGGGACCAGGGCCAGGCCCGCAACCGCGCAGCCCTGGCTCGAATGAAGGACCTGTTCGACGGCCAGTGCCTGCTCTGCCCCGTAAACGGTGGCAATCTCATCGTACTGGCCTTCAAGGGCGGCCTGCCAGAAAGCAACCCGCGCCGCCTGCAACAACAGGCCAAACAACTGGGCAAGACGCTAGGCATACCGTTACAGCGCCTGCTCAACCAGCTCAAGCCGATCTGACAGCCAGAGCCCGGCTCCACGAACTCCACCACGGTAGTATTGCCAGCGCCGGGCTGGGATAATGAGGTCATTCGGGACCCCATCGACAAGATTCAAGAGGACACAGCATGCCACTGCTCGACAGCTTCACCGTAGACCACACCCGCATGGCAGCACCGGCGGTACGTGTCGCCAAAACCATGACCACGCCGGGTGGCGATACCATTACCGTTTTTGATCTGCGCTTCTGTGTACCCAACGAGGAAATTCTCAGCGAAAAGGGTATCCATACGCTGGAACACCTGTTCGCCGGCTTCATGCGCGACCACCTCAATGGTCAGGGCGTCGAAATCATCGACATCTCCCCCATGGGCTGCCGCACCGGCTTTTACATGAGCCTTGTCGGCCAGCCGGATGAAGCCCGCGTCGGTGCCGCCTGGCTCGCCGCCATGAATGACGTGCTGGCTGTGCAGGACCAGAGCAAGATCCCCGAGCTGAACGTTTACCAGTGCGGCACCTATGCCATGCACTCGCTGGATGAAGCCAAGCAGATCGCTGAAAACATCCGCAGCCGTGGCATCGGAGTGAACAGCAACCAGCAGCTCAAGCTGGATGAAGACTTCCTGGCAAAACACTCCTGAGCCAGACGCTTGTACCCTGTCGCAACAGGCTGCCCGCCGCAGCACTGTTGCGACCCTGTTGCAGTGCCCTGCCCCATTCAAAGAAAGGACAGCCCCATGGTCGCAACCGGCCGTTACAACACCCTTAGCGTCATCAAGCAGAAAGAGTTCGGTGTATACCTGGATGGCGAAAACCTCGGCGAGATCCTGCTGCCAGCACGCTATGTCCCCGACAACTGCCAGATCGGTGACAGGCTCGACGTGTTTGTCTACCTGGACTCGGAAGACTACCTGATCGCCACGACAGACAAGCCGCTGGCACAGGTGGGGGATTTTGTATTGCTGCGCTGCGCCGATGTCACACCGGTCGGCGCCTTCCTCGACTGGGGCCTGCCCAAGCAGCTGCTGGTGCCGTTCTCGGAGCAGCCCGTGCGGATGCAAAAGGACAAGAGCTACCTGGTTCACATTTACCTGGACAATATCACCAACCGTATTGTCGCCAGCACCAAGCTGGACCGTTTTCTGGACAAGGAACCGGCCACCTTCAAGGATGGCGACGCGGTGGAGCTGACCATCGCCAACCGCACGGATCTGGGCGTCAAAGCCGTGGTCAACGGCACCCACTGGGGCCTGATTCACCAGTCCGACCTGTTTCGCCGCCTGCATTTCGGGCAGAAGCAGCAGGGTTACATCAAGCACGCCCGCCCCGATGGCAAGCTGGACCTGTGTCTCGACAAGCCCGGTTACGGCAAGATCAGCGGCCTGGCGGGGCAAGTGCTTGAGCGCCTCAAGGCCGAAGGCGGCTATATGGCCGTCAATGACAAGACCGACCCCCAGGTCATCACCCGCCTGTTCGGCAGCAGCAAGAAAGCCTTCAAAATGGCCATCGGCACGCTCTACAAGCAGCGTCTGATCGAGATCAACGCCGACGGCATTCGCCTGACCGAGACCGATTGACGAGCACGCCTTTGGGTACCGCACCGGCCTGATACGCCAGCGCGGTGCCTGCAGCCGCAATACAAGATTCTTTATTCATCAATTTTCGTTGCCATAACACTGAGATCGAACGGCGTGATCTGGTAGACGTAATAGTTCAGCCAGTTGGCGAATACCAGGTTGCCGTGACTGCGCCAGCGGTTCTGCGGCGCCTGCCCGGTGTCGTCATTCGGAAAATAGTTCTCCGGCGGCACCGGATTCAGACCTGCCAGCAGATCACGCTGATACTCCTGCGCCAGCGTCATGGCGTCATACTCGGGATGCCCGGTCAGGTACACCTGGCGCCGGTCGGGACTTGCCATCAGGTAACTGCCGGCGCACTCAGAGCTCGCCAGAATGCGCAGGTCGGTGTGCTCACGGATAAAGTCCACCGGGAAGTCCGCGTTGCGCGAGTGAGGCGCCCAGAAGCTGTCATCGAAGCCACGGACCAGCGGATCACTGGGCAGCTGTGTACGATGTTCGTACACCCCTGACAGCTTCTGCTCGCGCGTGCGCTTTGGCAGGTCGTACAACACCTTGAGACCCGCCTGCGCGGCCCAGCACAGAAAAAGCGTCGAACTGACATGCTGACGCGACCAGTGAATGATTTCTTCCACCTGATCCCAGTAGAGCACGTCCTCGAAGGACACCAGTCCGAGGGGCGCTCCGGTAATGATCAGACCATCGTAGTTGTTGTTGCGTACTTCATCGAAGTTGCGATAAAAACTGTCAAGATGCTCCGCAGGCGTGTGTCGGCTGTCGCGGTTATCCACCCGCAGGAACTCGATACCCACCTGCAGGGGCGTGTTGGACAGCAATCGCACCAGCTGATTTTCGGTTTCGATTTTTTTGGGCATCAGATTGAGAATCAGCACTTTGAGCGGACGCACATCCTGATGCATTGCACGGCTTTCGCTCATTACGAAGATATTCTCGCTTCGCAACAAATCGGCCGCAGGCAACTGGTCAGGAATCTTGATCGGCATTTCCAGATATCTCCTCGAATCTTGGCGACAAGTAGCAACGGGACAGAATAACGAGATGCCCGGAACGAGACAATAATTACAGAGGCATGCACGCACCGTGAACCTCTTCGCAGTGTACGGCCTCCCTCTCCTGGCCAGGAACGCCAAGGCCACCTGCCGTCA
Source organism: Marinobacterium sp. (assembly GCA_041586815.1). Taxonomy (GTDB): domain Bacteria; phylum Pseudomonadota; class Gammaproteobacteria; order Pseudomonadales; family Balneatricaceae; genus Marinobacterium_A. The sequence continues at coordinate 4,196 of JBFGZM010000028.1, forward strand.
AGCCTGCTCTTTTCCACGGAATCTGTGGATAACTCTATGGAAAAGATATACAGAACTTGCAATACACTGCCCCAGCCCAGCAATGACGGGGGCTTTGCAAAGCTGGTGAATCTTCGTCCAATCCGCCAGCCGGACAAAAAATAAAGTGTTTGACATTCGCCCCAAAGCCAACAAACACGCGGGCTGTATCACTAACGGAGCAGTTTTCAAAAATAAAAAAAACACCTGCTGTCAATATTGACAGCAGGCATAGACCGTAAATTTTCAAATAATGGAACGCAGGCGTTTAAAACTTATACACAGCAGGGCAACGGCCACAGCAGAGAATACGAAGAAGCCCGCAGTTGCGGGCTTCGGTTACGCAGCTCGTGCCGAAACTCAGACGCGCCCGTCCCGCGCCAGTACCGCCTCGACGGATACCGGGAAAATCCGGTCATACGCCAGGTTATAGAGGTAGGCGAATACGAGGTAAAACAGCACCATCGAGATATCCATGACCAGTGCCTGCCACAGGCTCATCTCAAGCCACCAGGCGATAATGGGCAGCGTAATCACCAGCAGTCCACCCTCAAACAGTACCGCATGCAGGATCCGGTCCCGCTGGCGCTTGATACTGGTACCACGACGACGCAGCAGCCAGAGATCGAACAGGCGGTTGTAATAGTAGTTCCAGACCATCGCCAGCAGCGAGAACAGCACCGCCAGGGCTCCAAAGTGCTGCATGTCCAGATCAAACAGCCAGCCGCCGAGCCCTGTTAACAGCACCAGTCCAAGCAACTCAAACCCGACTGTGTGCCGAATCCGGTCAGCCCTGCTTCGCATCATTACTCGCTCCATACCCAAGGTTCTGTGTTCAGAAGCGCTATAGTATCGACGAAAGACCGGACATATAAGTTAATACCTATCGTAATTAGCGATAGGTCTGTGCTGAATCCACATCCCTGTACAAACCCTGCTCCTGCGCATAAAAGTCAGCGATGGCTTGAATGCCGTTTTTGCCGGGAGCAAAAAGCGGCCCAGGCACCCGCAGGATAAGGGTCAGGGATGACCTAAATACCGATTTTGCAGGAGCAAAAATCGGTGAAGTACATCCCTGTACAAACCCTGCTCCTGCGCGTCCATGCGCCCGCAGGATAAGTACATCCCTGTACAAAAAACCCCGCAGCGCGAGGCGCTCCGGGGTTTTCGAAAGTGTTGCAACCGGCTGGACTATCCGGCGTTGGCGGTCAACCACTGTTCCAGCTCGTCCGCGGTACCCACATGCTGGCCGTCGATGTAGACCTGCGGAGTCGTGCCGCGTCCGGAGATGGCCGTCAGGCTGGAGTAGCTGATACCGCCCTGACCCAGTACGATCTCTTCGAAACGGAAGTCACACGCCTGCAGAGCCTTCTTGGCACGGGTGCAATGCGGGCAGCCGGGCTTGGTGATGATCGTGACCCGCTTGGGCTGCTGCGCCTGCGGATTGATGTACTCCAGCATGGTGTCAGCATCGGAGACTTCAAACGGGTCGCCCGGAAGGTCCGGCTCGATAAACATCTTGTCGATCACACCGTCTTTCACCAGCATCGAATAACGCCAGCTGCGCTTGCCAAAGCCCAGATCCGCCTTGTCCACCAGCATGCCCATGCCGGCACTGAAGTCGCCGTTGCCATCGGGCAGTACCTGGATGTGCTCCAGCTTCTGGTCTTCCGCCCAGGCATTCATCACAAAGGCATCATTCACGGAAAGACAGATGATGCTGTCAATGCCGTTGGCCTGAAACACCGGCGCCAGTTCGTTGTAGCGCGGCAGGTGCGTTGTGGAGCAGGTCGGCGTGAAAGCACCTGGCAAGGCAAACAGAATAACGTTCTTGCCGGCAAAAACGTCGTCGCTGGTCACATCCTGCCATTCATTGCCTGCGCGGGTACGGAAAGTGACCTGGGGTACGCGCTGTCCTTCTTTGTGCTGCATCGGTAGATCTCCTGTGGTTTGACGCCGAGCTATGTAAAAACTGGAACCAGAATACTCAACCTTTATTAAATATAAAAATTAATCGAAACAATAATTTCGATAGGATTTAAATATAACAACATTTGCCGTGGTGATTAGTGGTTCTATTTGCGCGCAAAGAGTGCGATAAAAGACGCTCTACCCCGTTGCGAGCCCATGGGCTCTCCTGCACAGGCTAAAGCACACTTTGGATACACTGCCCCTGACATTGCTGCTGGATATCACTCCCTTTCACTGGTCGGGCATTTTGGCCAGCATACTGGCAGGCACCATTGTCGGTGTCGAGCGGCAGCTGCTGGGCAAGCCCTGCGGCATACGCACCAGCTCGCTGATTGTACTGGGCACTTACCTGTTTATCGCTCTGGCAGGCGCTCACTTTGGTGGTGGAGACGGTTCCCGCGTGCTGGGGCAGATTGTGACGGGTATTGGCTTTCTTGGCGCCGGCGTGATTCTGGCCAAAGACGGCATCGTGCTGGGAGTCACGTCGGCGGCGGCCATCTGGTCGCTGGCCGCCATCGGTGCGGTGATCGGTGAAGGCCACCACCTGACCGGCGTGAAGCTGGCGGTGCTGGTCGTAATCGTGCTGGTGGGTGTGGATCTGCTGGAAAACAGCTTTTCGGCCATGCGCCGCGGCGTACATGCTCAGTTCGGGCGCCTGAGGCGGAAATAGAACACCACAGGCCGGCTGAAGGCCCGCAGTAACATTGCCAACCCTGGCTTTGGGGTCTACACCAAATGCATACACCTCTTGAGCCTGTGCTATGCCTTCGACGCCGTTGCACCCCAGTCTCCTTTACCATGCCTGCGACTTGACCGACATTGTCTTCGAGACGACCGCTGACTTGAGCCCCAACTATTCTGCCCTGGGCCAGGACAGGGCGACTGATGCCATACAGTTCGCCATCAACATGCCTCACAGTGGCTACAACGTTTTTGTCAGCGGCTCTGCCGGTATTGGCAAACGTCTGATGGTATCGCGCATCATCAAGCTGGAGGCCGCGCAAGGATCCGCGCCGCCTGACTGGTGCTATGTCAATAATTTTGCAGAGCCCCATCAGCCCAAGGTCCTGCAACTGCCTCAGGGGCTGGGGCACCGCCTGCGCCAGGATCTGCTGCAACTGGTCGAAACCTTGCTTGTGCGTATTCCCGCGACCTTTCACAGTGATGAATACCGAAGCCGGATGCAGGATATCCATGATGAATTTCAGCAACGCGAAGAAAAGGAGTTCAACGAACTGGGCCATCGTGCCCGGCAGGAAAAACTGAGCCTGATGCGTACGCCCCATGGTTATACCGTGGGGCCAATGCGTGACGGCAAACTGCTCACCTCCGAACAGTTCAGTCAACTTGCCCCTGAAGAGCAGGAAAAAATAAAGCAGGCGATTACGACATTTAACAGTGAACTGACTGAACGTGTCCGGCAGATCCCGAAGCTGCAGCAGCAGAATATCGAAAAGCTGCGCGCACTGGAGATGGAATTCACCCACCTGGCAATCGACCCGCAGCTGCAGGTATTGCGCAGCGGCTATAAGGACTTCCCCGATGTACAGGCATTTTTCGATGCCATACACCAGGATATGCTCGAAAATGTCGACGACTTTTTTGCCCAGGAAAAAGGAGACAGTCACCCGGCACTGCACAAAATTGCCCATTCCGACGTATTTCGGCGCTACCAGGTCAATGTACTGGTCGGCAAGGCCGCCACCCCGGGGGCGCCCGTTGTCAGCGAAGATATGCCAAGCTATCAGAATCTGCTGGGGCGAATCGAATACAGCGCGCACATGGGCACATTGACCACCGACTTCAGCATGATCCAGCCCGGCGCCCTGCACCGGGCCAACGGGGGCTACCTGGTAATCGACACACGCAAGCTGCTGTCCCTGCCCTTTGCCTGGGAAGGCCTCAAGCGCGCCCTGCGCAACCGCGAGATCCGTATCGACCCGCTGGAAAAGCTCTATGGCATGGTGACGACCCGCTCCCTGGAGCCCGCGCCGATTCCCCTGGATGTCAAAGTACTGCTCATTGGCGACAGGCACCTGTACTACCTGCTCAAGGCCTACGACCCGGACTTTACGTCATTATTCAAGGTCTACGCCGACTTTTCAGAGGAGATGGATCGACAGGCCGAGAACCTGCCGCGCTACATCGGCCTGATCTGTGCCCTGTGCCAGGAAGAGAACCTGTTGCCACTGTCACGCGCCGGCGTCGCCCGCACCATTGAGCAGAGTTCGCGTTTTGTGGACGACAGTACATCGCTTTCACTGCACCGAGGCCAGATCCTCGACCTGTTGCGAGAATCAGCCTATTGGGCACAACAGAGCAACAAGGCCGCCATCACTGAGGAGGATGTCGAAAAGGCGGTCACAACCGCTCGTCACCGCAACAGCCAATATGCAGAGCTGCTGCAGCAGCAGATCGAACAGGGCATCCTGATGATTGATACCCAGGGCAGTGCCATTGGCCAGGCCAATGCCCTGTCGGTCATCCAGATGGGCGACCATCGGTTCGGGCGCCCGTCACGCATCACCGCCACCGCCCGCGTGGGTACCGGGCGCATGGTGGACATCGAACGAGAAACCAAGCTTGGCGGCGCAATCCACAGTAAAGGGGTGCTGATTCTGTCCGCATTTATCGGCAACCGTTACGCCCGCAACGCACCGCTGTCGCTCAACGCCAGTCTGGTCTTTGAACAGTCCTATGGGCAAGTCGATGGCGACAGCGCATCCGCACTGGAGCTCTGTGTGCTGCTCTCGGCCATTGCAGGCGTTCCCCTCAGTCAGCAGTACGCCGCGACGGGCTCGGTCAATCAGCATGGCATGATCCAGGCCATTGGCGGTGTAAACGAGAAAATTGAAGGCTACTTCGAGCTGTGCAGCAGTCGCGGTCTGACCGGAGATCAGGGCGTCATTATTCCCTCCGCCAATATCCAGCACCTGGTACTGCGGCGTGACCTGGTGACAGCATGTGAAGCCGGAAACTTTCAAATATATGCCGTCTCCCGGATCGACGAGATGCTGGCTTTACTGATTACCGAAAAGATCGGTGTAGCGGACAGCGATGGCCTCTACTCACCCAAAACGTTTAATGGCAGGGTTCAGCGGCAGCTGCAGGACTGGCACGATATTGCCCGCAAACAGGCACAAGGAGGCCAATCGTGAGCCGCCTGGTACTGGCGCTGCAGACCGGCGACATAGACCCGCTGAAGCTTGAACGTTGTGTTCGACTGGCGGCAGAACTTGGCTTCGAGCTGGAGGCCCTGCTGATTGAAGACCAGGATCTTCTCACCATTGCGGGATTGCCCTTTTGCCAGGAGGTAATTCGCCATTCAGCCCGCTGTCGCCAGCTCAGTATTCCCCGACTGGAAAACACCACCCGCCAGCTGTCTCTGGACCTGCAGGCCCAACTACGACGTTTGACTCGGCAAAGTCCGGTGCACTGGGATCTGCGTATCTATCGCGGCCGCTGGTTCGAGGGCCTGATCGATGGGTGGTCTCAAACCGACCTGCTGGTACTGGCCCGCGGAACATCTGAATTCCATGCGCTCCCCCGGGGCAAAGCCGATACTGCGGTTGCCGTGCTAAGCGGTGCTGACGGTGCCGGCTACCGGGCACTGCAACTGGCCGCCCGTCTCGCCCGCACGCAAAAACAGCCCTTGCTGGTACTTGCCCTGCCGGACAGCCCTTACCAGAGTCTCCAGGACCTGCCCGGCGACATGGGACGCCTGCGTCTTGAAAACATCCCGGACGATGACCCGCAATCCGTCAGGCGCTGGCTGCCGGCCGTGGCGGACACTCTGGTTCTGCCGTTGAATGTGCTCTGGCCCGATGGCCTGCCGGCGCCTCACCCCTTGCTGGACATCCCTGGCATCCAGACGCTCGTGGTACGCTGATACCCCTGTATAAGGCGTTTTTCAGGCTTGTTTCAGTTGCACTCCCTAAGCTTCGTCTGCCCATAGCCATGCTATGGTCGTCGAAACTTTCCCCTGTCTGGAGATTCCATGGATTACAGCCTGTCGATTCTGGTCGCCGTACTGGCGCTGATTTCCCTGGGACTCTCCCGGCCCGCGCGCTCGGTCAACGCCTTTTTTCGCGGCCAGTCCGACAATGCCGAGCCACCGGGTCTGCTGACACTGACCTTCTCCCAGGTAACAACCTGGATCTTTGCCCGCTCTCTGATGAATGCCGCCATCCTCGGCTTTTTCTACGGCATCTGGGGAACCCTGGCCTACGCCGCCTATTACCTGTCGTTCTGGATTGGCGGGCGCATTATCGACAAGCTGCGCTTCGAACAGGGCTTTGATAGCGTGCAGGCCTTCCTGCAGAACCGCTTCGGCCGCTGGGGGACGCGGTGTTACAACCTGGTCATCGGCATCCGGCTGGTGAGTGAAGTCTTTGCCAACCTGCTGGTCATCGGCATCCTGTTTGGCACCACCGGCAGCACCGCCTATACCCTGGCCATCCTGGCATTTTCCGGAATAACCCTGATCTACTCGCTGCTCGGCGGCCTGCATGCCTCGCTGCGTACCGACCTGTTCCAGATGATTCTGTTTCTGCTGGTACTGGTGGTTCTGGTCGTCGTGGCCTTCGGGGTTCCGGGGGCCAACCTGGAAGCCTTGCTGTTCAAGCCATTCGAGTTCGATCAGCCCGGCCCTGTACTGCTGCTGGTGGCACTGCTGCAGGTATGGAGCTACCCCATGCACGACCCGGTCATGATGGACCGCGGCTTCCTCGCAGACCGTGAAACCACCCGGCGCAGTTTTTTCCATGCCGGCTGGATCAGCACCCTTTGCATTACCGCGTTCGGCAGTCTGGGCGTGCTCGCCGGTGCCCAGGCGGGCGCCGGTGAAGCCATGAACACCGTGCTGGCCCGTATTCTGGGCGACGTGCCGCTGCTGCTGTTCAACGCCGCCCTGGTGATCTCCGCGATGTCGACGCTGGACAGCACCCTGTCGAGTTCCGCCAAGCTGGTGGCGCTGGATATGGAAGCGGTGCCCACCACGGTGCAGAATGGCCGCCTGGTAATGGCTGCCTTTATGGTGCTGGGGCTGGCCTGCGTGTTCCTTGGCAACAAGGATCTGTTTAGCGCCGTGGCCGTAAGTGGCACCGCCTCCATGTACCTTGCACCCGTGGTGCTGATCTCTCTCTGGGGTGGACGCACCGATGTACCGCTTTGGAGCTACCTGGCCAGCTTCGTGCTGGCGATTGGCGGTGCCGTGCTCTACTTTACAGAATCATCCGGCTACAGCGCCTTGCTTGGGGATACACACAAGTACACCAAACTGCTGTGGATCTCGGCCACGCTATTGACCAGCGGAGTCCTGCTGTTCTGGCTCGGCTGCCTCAGCGCCGGTAACCCCAGACTCAAGCGGGCAGAACACCCAGGATGAACGACATGACAGACACGCAGGAACTCGGAGCTCTGACCGGCCCGTTGCTGGTCTTTGGTGGCCCCTACAGTAACCTGCAGGCGACCCGGGCACTGCTGGAAGCGGCACAACAACTGGGGCTTTCGAGTGAGCAACTGATCTGTACCGGCGACGCCGTCGCCTATTGCGCCGATGCCGAGGCCACTGTGCAACTGCTGCGTGATGCCGGCGTGCACTGGATTCAGGGGAACTGTGAAGAGTCGCTGGGGAATCGCATTGACGACTGTGGCTGCGGCTTTGCCGATGGCAGCAGCTGCGCCGTACTTTCCGACAGCTGGTATCGCTACGCCGACGCCACTATCAGCGACAGCAATCGTACCTGGCTGCAGAACCTGCCCGCTCAACTGAGCTTCAGCCTCAACGGACGCCATATTCGGGTTGTGCATGGTGCCCTGGATCAGGTCAACCGGTTTGTGTTTGAGTCCACGCCGGAAACGGAGAAGCAGCACCAGCTAGAACTCGCCCGGGCCGATGTCCTGATCGGCGGCCATTGCGGTCTGCCATTCGGCCAGACCCTGCAAAACGGCACCTGGCTCAATGCCGGGGTGATCGGCATGCCCGCGAATGATGGCACTATGGATGGCTGGTACATGCTACTGACGCCAAACGGCGAAGACTTGAAGGCCAGCTGGCACCGGCTTGAATACGACGCTCCAGGCGCCGCAGAGGCCATGAGTGCAGCCCGCTTGCCGTCGGCCTATCGGAATTCACTGCTGAGCGGGCTCTGGCCGAATGTCGATATCCTGCCAGCGGCAGAGCGCCAGCTGCAGGGTCTGCCCCTGCAGCCACCGGCGTTACTGCTATAGCACATGCCTGCCGTTAGTAGCGGCGGCCATCTCCTCTGCGATAGAACTGCCGGTTGCCGTCACGCAGGCCTCCTCTTGCCTGGGTTCGACGAAACTCATTGCCACCATGTCTGCGATACGAACGGCCGTCATCAAACTGATGCCGACGGTTCCGGTGATCCCGGTAACCGTGCCGATAGCCATGCCGATAGCCCGGTGAACGATCAAAGTGACGCGGACGGTCATAGTGTCTCGAACGATGGTGGTGTCGCGGGCGGTCATAGTGCCTCGGGCGATGGTGGTGTCGTGGCGGTGCATAATGGCGAGGCGGGGCGTAATAACGCGGCGGTGCATGGTAACGAGGCCGGCTGTAACCGAAGGGCACATAGACGTAGGGTGCGCCAAGATAGAGGCTGAATCCGTTGCCATGTACGGCAGCGCCCCCGCCGAAGAATATCCCCACATCCACGTCGGCCTGGGACGGGCTGGCAAGCAAACTCAATGCCAGCACGCCTGCACCCAATAATCTGGTTTTCATAACAGGACTCCCAGTACACGGTTAACTGTAAGACTCGCTCCCCTGATCACAAGTTGCGCGATCAATTTTCAACCGGACTTAAGCACTGATTCAGCTGGTCAGGAATCGATTACGCTGTGGCCGGTCTCGGGCGCGGCATAGAGCAGGCAGTCACTGCAGGCAATCTGGGGATTGTCGGTCACCATGAACAACTTCAGCGGCTGCGCGGCATAGAGCCTTTGCCCCTGACAGTCAAAGAACTTCGGCAGCACATCACTGCCTGTGGCATCACGCAGCTGCATCAGGCTGCGGGCCCGGGGTCCGAGCCAGAACAGGAAGGTGCCACTGTCCACCAGGCCAAAGTTATAACGCTCCAGGTGACGCGGAACCGTAATGTCTGCCTCGGGGTCCGGTTCGTCCGCAAAAGTCAGTTTGGTATCCGGTGACAGCTCAAGCCGCACCGGGTGATGATACAGATCCATATGCAGGTCGCCGGCAGGCAGCTCCATTACGGAGTCCTGCTGCAGGTAGCGCCAGAGCCCTTCCACTGCCAGCCGGTCTGCCGCCGGATCCTTGTTCCCCCCGCACTCGATCGTCGCGACCGGGAAGCCCGCCCGGCTGATCTCCATCAGGGCCCCCAGGCGGATACCGGTCACAATCAGGCGACGGGTAAAGAGCGCCACCAGAGCTTCGTGGGCGGGATCTTCGTGGGTCACCACACCAAATGCCGGGTTCATGCCAGACGTATTGTGAATATCGATCAGACACTCGGGCCTGTACTCTTCCAGCAGGGCCATCGTCTGTTTGGCAATCCGACCCGGATTGTCCTCAAATGGCGGGGAGAAGCAGCGGTTCAGATCCCGTTCCCCCGGCAGCTGCCGACAGGAAAACAGCGGTGCCTCCAGTGCCGCAGCGACCGACAGCACGAAGCACAACAGGGTGATGCAGGGCTGCTCGCCGTTTCGCAGCCAGCCATGAACCGCCTTCAGCCCGGACGGCTCATTGCCGTGCAACAGCGTACTGAGAGCCCGGCAGCGACTCGGATCGCGGCCCTCGACAATGATCAGGGTTGGCCCCTCCAGCTGGCGCAAAAACGCCTCCGGTGTGCGGGCAATATCCGAGGGCGCAGGGTTGCGCAAAATGCTAATGCAGTCGTCCGGCATCAATGCATGTCCGTCCATTGTGCTACTGGCTGATTAAGTTCGGCACGCACGCGGTAGCCTTCGAGCATCGTTTTCAACGCGCGGTGTCTGCTGAGCCGGCGGCTGAGACGTGAAACCTGGCCAAGCTGCCAGGTAGCTCCCGTCCGGCCACGCTCAAGCCGCTGTTCGATAATGCCAAGATAGTGCCTGGTTTCCACGGTACTGATGCCTATGCGACCAAGGCCCTCCTCTGCCACCGGTAACAGGCTGCGAGCCAAGCCGGTAACCGGAACTTCTTCCAGCCGGTGATGACGGGCCGAAGGCCACAGCAACAGCGTATTCAGACCCGTTTCGGCCGCACGGTAGAAATTGTGCTCCAGCATGGCAAAGGGCAGCGCCGGCATCAGCTCGGCAATATCGCCCCGCAACCCTTCCGCCAGCCCGACAAGAAAAGCAGCGTTGGCCATCATGTCGCAGGCGGTTGGGCCCGCCGGTAGTGCCCGCATTTCAATACGCAGGTGGCCGCCGCAGCTGTCGTCGTAAATGACCCGGTTCCAGGGCCAGATCGTGCCCTGATGAAGCCGCAGTTCATGCAGTTTCGGCAGGCCACCATTGCGCACCGTTTGCATATAATCCTCGTTTTGCCGACACACCGGCAGCAAGGCGGCGTGCAACAGCGCCGACTCGGCAAACAGCTCATAGGCACCATCCCGAACCCAGCCGGTACCCAGAGTGACCCTTGAGGCACGACGAGCACTGTTGCCGTTGCGGCTGGCGCCATCGATAGCATGCTTGAACAGGGGAATCCGCGTTTCATGCCACAAGCGGTGCCCCAGCAGGAAAGGCGAGTTCCCGGCCAGCGCCAGCACCACCGGCGTGGCCAGCTGCACAGCATTGTAAGTGTCGGCAAAATCCCCGGGCAGCACCCGATAGTGCAGCTGCAACGATGTATTGGCACCCTCCAGGGTGACATCACGGGCGCGCAGCGATATGGGTTCGTCACCGTTAATACGCACCTGGATACGCTCCCCCCGGATTCGGCTCAGACCATCCGTCAGCGCCTGGTAGCGCCGCTGTTCGGTCATTGCGTGGGGGCCAAAATCACGCCGACGCAGGGTCGGCAGAATGCCAATGGCCAGGATGTGGCCGCCGAGGGTCAGGGCCGATTGTTCCAGGGCCGCGGTTGCGCTTTGGATCTCGGTTTCGACGCGGGAAAAAGGCGTGCCACTGATCGGCACCGGGGTGAGGTTGTATTCCAGGTTGTAACGGTTCAGCTCCAGCGCCAGCTGGGGATCCGCCTGGGCATGCTGAATCTCGCTGTTAACCATCAGCGGAAGGCCGTTGCGATCGACGATACACAGCTCCAGTTCCGCCCCAAGGGAACCCGGCCCTTCTCCGAAACCGGGCCTTTGCAACAGCGCCTTCAGCGCCTGCAGATTGCTCTCCAGGCGCTGATGGAAGCCGCTGAATTCCTGCGGCGTGAAACTGGATTTGTCGACCTCGAGTCCCATTACCGTCCTGCGCTTCAAAGCATCATTAAAGCGTAGACAGCGAAGCGCCGAGACTCCAGTCAGTGCCGCAGGCTACTCAAGCAGCGCTGTGGCCATAGAGAACCTCGACAATTTCCCGAAAACTGGTGGCGCGTTCCGTAATCGCCACCGGGATATGCAGCTTGCGGGCAATATCGCTGGCAGAAATAATGCCGCAGATCTGCTGGCCCTCGGGTCGGACCACCAGCATGTGCTGCGACCCGACATCCTGCAGCGTCTTGAGAATATCGCCAATACAGCTGCCATCGAGTTGCTGCGTGGACAAACCCGCCAGCCTGGAACTCGGCGTCATTACATCCCCGATACTCAGATCATCACGCCGTTGCCCCAGGCTCTGGGCGATACTCAGCACCTTGCGGCTTTCCAGGTCCGACACACTGATGATGCCGCGAAATTTCTCGGCGCCATCCATGACAATCACGGAACGGACATGGGCCTTTTTCATCATCAGCAGCGCTTCATTGATGCCCACATCCAGCTCCAGCGCCAGCGGGCGCGTCGACTCGAAACGGGTCACGATGCTGCTGGCCGGGCTCTCCAGACTCAGGGATTCGTGGCAGGGAGAGGTCAGGCGGGTGTAGTCACGCAGGGACAGGGTTTTCAGTTCACGAAAGGTACGCATGGAAATAGCCTCCCTCTGACTCTCGTCAGAGTGATCATTAAGCAGAAAGGAAAAACGCTCAACATCGAAATCAGGCTATAGCAGGCGGCGCACGGGCGTGCTCAAGCGTACAGGGGGCGGGTTGCCAGCCCAGAACCGGGCCAACAGGGAAGCATTTCGAAGCCATGGCAGCGGGGGCACCGTAAACCCCGGCAAAGCCCGAACTGTCGTCCGTGGCGCCATTTCCGCTGTCAGCATCGGCGCAACCGAGACGGTAACCGTCACCCTCCACCACACTGCTCGCAACCTCCAGCGCCAGCCACGGGGCCGCCGTCGACTCACCCACCGCCGGCACTTTAGGCCAGAGCGCAAGGAAGCCTGCGAGTAACAGGACGAAGGTGAGATGGAGCCAGAAGGCGGCGCCGTGACGGTCAGAAGACGGTCGATCCGGCAAGCAGACGTGCATCTGTGGTTCGATACCTTAAAACGGCAGAGACAGAATTCGACACTATCCCTGCACAGGGTTCCGGTCAACGCCTGCCGAAACAAATAATTCTGCCTTGAGGCCGCGCCACAAAGCCTTGCACCACCGCACGATAGTCGCCGCTGGCGGCAGATTCAGTTAAGCTACGCCTCTTTTTTGCAATTCGAACCGGGTCGCACTGGCGGCTCACAGGTAGCTATGAGCACGTTTAACGCCCTCGGCCTTATTGACCCCCTGCAGCAGGTTCTGGCGGAGCTCGGCTACCGCAGCCCCACCGCCGTGCAGACCCAGGCGATTCCTGCCGTTTTGAACGGCGCCGACCTGGTCGCCGAAGCCCAGACCGGCACCGGCAAGACCGCCGCCTTCGCCCTGCCCATACTGCAGGAACTGGCGGCAGAGCCCGCCGTCGATGAAATCCGCCCGATACGGGCACTGGTACTGGTGCCCACGCGGGAACTGGCGCTGCAGGTCACCGAAAGCCTGAACACCTACGGCCGCTACCTGAGCCTGCGTACCATTGCACTGTACGGCGGCAGCCGCATCGAATCGCAGATCAGCCAGCTCAGGCGCGGTGCGGATATTCTGGTGGCCACCCCCGGTCGCCTGCTCGACCTGCTGCACCAGGGCTTTTTCGATCTGCGCCGGCTCGAAATGCTGGTGCTGGACGAAGCCGACCGCATGCTGGATCTGGGCTTTATTGCCGACATCCGCCAGATACGCAAAAAGATGCCGCGCCGCTGCCAGACACTGCTGTTCTCCGCCACCCTCTCCAGCGCCATTGAGCAACTGGTACCCGAGTTCCTGCAACAGCCCACCTGGGTAAGGGTCACCAAGCGCAACTCCACCGCCAAAACGGTGCTGCAGTTTGCCTACGCCGTGGACCAGTCCGACAAGTGCGACGTTCTCAGCTACCTGATCCAGGGCGGGCAATGGGCCCAGGCACTGGTGTTCACCCGCACCAAGAAGCGCGCCGACATGGTAGCCGACTACCTGCAGGCCGAGGGTATCGACGCCCGCGCGCTGCACGGCGACAAGCCCCAGCGCGAACGGGTCGGCGTACTGGCCGGTTTCAGCCAGGGCAAGATCCGCATCCTGGTGGCCACTGATGTCGCCGCCCGCGGGCTGGATATCGACTCACTGCCAAGGGTCGTCAATTACGACCTGCCCAATGTCCC
>JBFGZM010000029.1:0-17682 GCA_041586815.1 Marinobacterium sp.
CGCAGCAGTGCCGACAGCAGTTCCGTGGGTGCCATGCGGTCCACCGTGATACCGAAGCGCTGTTTCATTTGCGGACTGATCTCGATCCACTTGGCGCTGCGCAGGAAGATGCCGCCGCCGGCGGATATCAGACTGCGGTCGTAGTCATCCCAGCTCGAACGGGGCAGTACGAAGAGCCGCTCACGCTCGGCGAAGCTGGCGGCAGGGTCAGGCTGCGGATCAATAAAAATATGCTGATGGTTAAAGGCCGCCACCAGGCGAATATGGCGTGACATCAGCATGCCGTTGCCGAATACATCCCCCGCCATGTCGCCGATGGCCACCACGGTGAACTCCTGGGTCTGGGTATCGAGACCCAGCTCCCGAAAATGCAGTTTTACCGACTCCCAGGCACCGCGCGCCGTGATCCCCATTTTCTTGTGGTCATACCCCTGGCTACCGCCGGAGGCGAACGCATCGCCCAGCCAGAAACCGTATTCTTCGGCGATCTCGTTGGCAATATCGGAGAAGGTTGCGGTGCCCTTGTCCGCCGCCACCACCAGGTAGGGGTCGTCTTCATCGTGGCGCACCAGCGCCTTTGGCGGCACCAGATCCGCGCCCACCAGGTTATCGGTGATATCCAGCAGCGCACGGATAAAGATCTGGTAACAGGCAATACCCTCGGCCTGGATTTCGTCGCGACTGCCGTTGACCGGCAGCGCCTTGGGTACAAAACCGCCCTTGGCTCCCACCGGCACAATAACAGCGTTCTTGACTTGCTGCGCCTTCACCAGGCCCAGCACCTCGGTGCGATAATCCTCGCGCCGATCCGACCAGCGCAGGCCACCGCGGGCCACCTTGCCACCACGCAGATGCACACCCTCGACCCGGGCCGAATAGACAAATACCTCGAACATGGGCCTGGGCAGCGGGATATCGGCAATGCCGTGGGGGTTGAGCTTGAAGGCGAAATAATCCTTCAGCTCGCCGCTGGCGTCGGGCTGGTAATAATTGGTGCGCAGCGTGGCCTGAATCAGCTCGAGGAAACGGCGCAGGATCTTGTCGTCATTGAGGTTGTCGACCTTGTCGAGGCCCTCGACAATACTGGCGGCGATACGCTCGGTCAGCGCCTGCACCTTGCTGCTGCTTTGGCGACCCGGCTCAAACCGCGCCTTGAACAGCGCCACCAGCAAGCGGGTCAGGTACAGATGACGCCCCAGCGCCTCGGCGATATAGGGCTGACTGAAACCGAAACGGATCTGCTGATTGTACCGGGCATAGGCCCGCAGCATGGCAACGTCCCGCCAGGACAGGTTGGCGCCAATCACCAGCCGGTTGAACTCGTCGTTTTCGGCCCGCCCCGCCCAGATACTGGAAAAGGCGTCCTGAAAGTTCTGCTTTACATCCTCCAGCTCGACCGGCTCCGTGCTGTCGTAGCGCAGGGTGAAGTCATGAATCCAGAATCGAGCTCCGTCGCGGCGCTTAACCTTGTACGGATGCTCACCTACCACCCGCATGCCGAGCTTCTCCAGCACCGGGATCACATCAGACAGGATCAGCGGCTGCTGCGGATGGAACAGCTTGAATCGCAGCACTTCGCGGCTCTGCTCAAGTACCCGGTAAAAACTCAGGTTTATGGTCCGGCTCTCGCCCAGCTGCTCTATACGCTGAATGTCGTATACCGCACTGCTGGGACTGAAATCCTCCCGATAGGCGGACGGAAAGGCCTGGCGATAGTGGTTGGCCAGGTGATTGCCAAGTTCCTCCCCTGCGCTCTCGATCAGGGCGACGTGCAGATCCTCGCTCCAGGCCTTGGAAATCTCGATTACCTCAGCCTCGATGGCCTGGGCGTTGTATTCCAAAGCGCTATCGGGATCCACCTGCAGCACGAGATGTACCCGTGCCAGCAAGGACTCGCTGAAGCGCGTGGTGAACTCGCAGTCAATAGCCTTGAAGTGTTCGGTCAGGTGCTGCTGCACCTGCTGGCGCAGCGCGGTGGTGTAAAGGTCCCGCGGCACAAAATACAGGCAGCTGACAAATTTGGAGCAGCTGTCACGGCGAATCAGCAGCTTGACCTTGCGGCGCTCCTGCAGCGTGAAAATGCCCATGGCCATATCGAACAATTCATCGTCATTGGCCAGGAATAGTTCATCCCGTGGCAGCTCGGCAATGATCTGCACCAGCGACTTGCCACTGTGGCCGTGGGGGTCGAAGCCGGCCCGCGCCAGGGCTTTTTCGGTACGCCTGCGCAGCAACGGTATCCCCAGGGGGGGCTCGACATACACCGGGGACGTCCAGAGACCATAGAAACGGTGCTCACCGCAGACCTGGCCCTGGTCATCGAAACGCTTGATGACCACCAGATCCCGATGCGCCGGTCGATGCACCCGCGAACGCACAGCGTCCTTGGCAAACATCAGCGGGTCGGCGCACAACATGAAGCTGCGCTCTTCCGTGCGCAGCTCGGAACCGGACCGACTGCGACCGCTCTGGGCATGCAGCTTAAGGGTACCCAGCTCGCTGTCGGCAACGCGCGTCACACTGAAATCATCTCCCGTACCGCTGAAAGCCAATTCGTCATAACCGAGAAAGGTAAAGCGGTCGCGCAGCATCCAGTCGCAAAAGGCTGCCGCTTCGCCGGCATCGTCGGGCGACACGCCGGTTTTGTTCGCACTCAGCCCATCGCGCAGGGTTTCAAGGCGGGCGCGCATGGCCGGGAAGTCCTCTACCGACGCCCGCACTTCACCCAGCACTTCGCTCAACTGAGCTCGAAGTGTCTTGAGTTCATCCGCCGCTGTGTGCCGATCGACTTCAAGGTAAACCAGCGCTTCGCGCAAGGCGCCCTCGGTGCCTTTCTGGACCAGGCCACTCAGATTGCCTCCGGCATCACGGGTGATATCCAGCACCGCGCTATGCACCACATGGATCGCCATTTCCCGGCGGTTAAGCTCCATGCGCAGCGAATCCACCAGAAACGGCATGTTGGGGTGGAGAATTTGAATAACGGTATGATTGCAGTGCCAGCCGTGCTGTTCCAGATCCGGGTTGAACACCCGCATCCGTGGCTCATGAGCATCGCTCTCGTGCAAAAACTGAAAACAGGACAGGGTTGCGCCGTAGAGGTTCTCTGACCGCCGCTCGGCCAGCTCTTCATAGGGCGACACCCGATAGTAGGCTGCGGTAAAGGCAGTTACCTGGGTGGCAGTATCGGACGCCAGCCGACTTTCGAACAGTTCCCCCAGCTGCGCCAGCAGCCGCTTCTTATTATCGCTTCGTTGCTCGGACATCGAATCCTTTAACCCCTTTTTGCTCAGACAGTGCCGAATCAACCAGGGCTGCACGAAAAACATGGTTTGCGCAGCCATGGTCAACCTGATGGAATTCAGGTTCTTTAAACTCTAGGCGCTATAGCGGAAAAAAGATTGTCAAAGGCTGGGCTTTCTTTGTAAAAACGTACGTTAGAAAGCAACAACAAGGGCGGAATCAGGAATCCTGGTTTTCCCAGCGAATCACCACCGGGCGTTTTCCCCAGGCCAGGGCTGCGTTCTGGTCAACCCCCATGTAGATATCGATCTTTCGCGCCCAGCGACTGTGCATCTTGTCGAGTACCTGATAGCGCCCGGGCAGACCTTCTATTTCAACTTCACTGCCGGGCTCAAGCCCCATGCCGAGCAGGTCTCGGGAAACGGCGATCGCCTTTATGCCGGGTTTCAGACGGTGTCCCCAGGCGCCGATATCGGCCTTGCCCTGGGTTTGAGCGGGGAGAGAATTATAGGCGGTGGCAGTGACCTTAAGCTTGATCTTCGAACTGGCATTGCCCTGCAGCGCATCAAGCGCCAGGGGACGGGCTTTTCCCGTGCTCCTGGCCGAATCCTGAGTGGCTTCCTGGCTGGAATGCTTGCCAAAAGCCCAGCTCGTATCAGCACCGGACAATACGACCAGAGGCATGGCCAGAAGCACGGGCATCAGCGGGCGCAACAGGCGCTTGCGAAGATCGCTAAACATCATAAAAAATTCGTTGCTTTACTAAAGTCGACCGCCAGTTTGCCAGATAACCTCTGCGCCGCCTAGCCTGATTCCGTACCTATTAATAATTCTCATTCAGGATATGTCACCAACAGAATCCAAAGGCACAGTTTCTGCCGAAAATGGCCCAAGCAGATACCGGCACCCGGGGACAAGTGCAGGACAGTTCGAGCACAGATCCGGTATCATGCCCCGAACCTGTTTGCGACACCTATGGACACGCCGATGCCAACATCACCCCGCCCCGCCCTTACGCCGCGCAGGGCCTGGCACCTTCGACTGCTACTGGCCCTGACCGCCGTTTTGCTGCTGGTGGGCCTGTGCGCTCCGATGCTGACCATCGAACAGTTCATGTTTATTCAGAGCCGCTTTTCGGTTGTTTCCGGCGCCTGGCAGTTACTGCTGCAGGGCCAGTATCTGCTGTTCCTGCTGATTGCCGGCTTCAGCATCCTGCTGCCCATACTTAAATTACTGATACTGCTGCGCCTCACAGGTGCAGCCATTCACCACGACAGCCGTCTGCCCCGGTACCTGAAGCTCATGCACGACTACGGTCGCTGGTCCATGCTGGACGTATTCGTGGTTGCCGTACTGGTGGTCACGGTCAAGCTGGGCGCCATTGCCCAGGTACAAGTTCACTACGGACTCTATGCATTCTGCGCCGCCGTATTGCTCACTCTCTTTATCACTGCGCGCATCAGCCGCCTCAAGCCCGACAATGGCTGAGACACCGATAGCGCTCCCGACACGCCTGGCTTCATGACCTCACTCCCCATCGATCATATCCTGCCGGAACTGAAACAGACCCTGGCAACACACACCGAAGCCGTGCTGGAAGCACCTCCTGGCGCCGGCAAAACCACCCGTGTCCCCCTGGCTCTGCTGGATGCCCCCTGGCTTGCGGGCCAGAAAATTCTCATGCTGGAACCCAGGCGCCTGGCCGCCCGGGCTGCGGCCGAGCGCATGGCGCAAAGCCTGGGAGAAAGCGTTGGCCAGACGCTGGGGTATCGCATCCGCTTTGATACAAGGGTCGGTCCGGACACCCGAATCGAAGTGGTCACGGAAGGCATCCTGACCCGCATGCTGCAGTCCGACCCCGCCCTTGAAGGCGTGGGCCTGGTGATATTCGATGAGTTCCACGAGCGCAGCCTGGATGCGGACCTTGGCCTGGCCCTGACACTGCAGGGCCGCGCACTGCTTCGCGATGACAATCCGCTGCGCATCCTGCTGATGTCCGCCACTCTCAACGGCGAGGCCAGTGCCCGCCTGCTGGGCGACGCACCGCTGATTCGCAGCGAAGGCCGCAACTGGCCGGTGAGTATCCGCTATGGCGCCAGCGCCCAGACTGGCGAGCGCATCGAGGCCCGCGTCGCGGCTACCGTCATGCAGGCACTGGACGAAGATAGCGGCAGCCTGCTGGTATTTTTGCCAGGACAGCGGGAAATACGGGAAACCCATCGTCTGCTGCGTGAAGCGCTATCCAGCCGCCCGGGAGCCGTCGACAACATTGTGATTAACCCACTCTACGGCGACCTGAGCCTGGAGGCCCAGCGCAGAGCCATTGCCCCTGCAGCTGGCGGTCAGCGCAAGGTTGTGCTGGCTACGGCCATTGCCGAAACCAGCCTGACCATCGAAGGTGTGCGGGTCGTGATCGACAGCGGTCTGAGTCGCCAGGCGATATTCGATCCTGCCAGCGGCATGTCGCGCCTGCAAACCCGCCGCCTGTCACGGGCATCCAGCGTACAACGCGCCGGGCGCGCCGGGCGCACCGAACCGGGCCTGTGCTATCGGCTCTGGTCCGAAAGCCAGCAACAGGCACTGAGCGCACACAGCGACCCGGAAATACGTCAGGCCGATCTTGCACCATTGGCACTGCAGCTACTGCAATGGGGCATTACCGAGCCTGGGGAGCTTTCGTGGCTGGATACGCCTGCCCCAGGCCCCTACCAGCAGGCACTGGACCTGCTGCAACGACTGGGTGGCGCCCGACAGGACGGTCAGCGCTGGACCCTGACACCCCATGGCGAGCGCATGGCACAGCTGCCGGCGCACCCGCGCCTGGCTCATATGCTGCTCGAAGGCTGCAGGCTTGGCCAGGTGTCACTGGCCTGCGAACTGGCCGCTCTGCTGTCGGATCGTGATCCTCTGGGGCGATCGAGTGCCGACATGGCGCTGCGACTGGCCTGGCTGCGCGGGGATATCAGGCGGCAAGCCCAGGAGCGCGGCCACTGGCAGCGACTGCGCCAGCAGCTAGAACAGTTTCGCTCTCTGTGCCAGCGACAACCCCTTGCAGCCGACAATCCGCAGCCCCCGGACAAGCTCACGCAGGATCAGGCTCTGGCGGTCCTTATCGCCTGCGCCTATCCGGATCGAATTGCCGCACGACGCCAGCCCCAGGGACTGGACTATCAGCTCAGCAACGGGCGTTCGGCACGCATGCAACCGGACGACCCGCTGCGCAACGAACCCTGGCTGGCGACAGCGCAGCTGAGCGGTCGCAGCGGCGATGCCGTGGACCGCATCCAGCTGGCGGCAGCACTGGATCCCGCCCTGTTCGACAACGTTTTGGCGCCCCTGGTCCAACGCCGCGACCAGGTACAGTGGCAGGACAGCGAAAGCCGGCTTGTTGCCGAACGACAGAACCGGGTTGGCAGCCTGATACTGACCCGGGAACCGCTTGCCACTATTGATCCCGAGGCCCGCAGCAGCGCCCTCTGCGCCCTGGTTCGCAAGCG
Source organism: Marinobacterium sp. (assembly GCA_041586815.1). Classification (GTDB taxonomy): domain Bacteria; phylum Pseudomonadota; class Gammaproteobacteria; order Pseudomonadales; family Balneatricaceae; genus Marinobacterium_A. Next base: position 6,741 of record JBFGZM010000029.1, read on the forward strand.
CGGGCTGGGGTTGCTGCCCTGGACTCCGAACCTGCAGCGCTGGCGCACCCGCGTTGCCTTCGCACGCCAGCAGGATCTGTTACAGCGCGCCGATGGCCAGAGCGACTGGCCCGACCTGTCCGATCAGAACCTGCTCGACAGCCTGGAGACCTGGCTCCTGCCCTGGCTCGACCGGGTCAGCCATATCAACCACTTTGCCGCCCTGGATATGGCCGGCATACTGCACAACCTGCTGCCCTGGCCGCTTCCCCAGCGGCTTGGCGAGCTGGCACCGGAGCATTATCAACTGCCCTCCGGCAATCGGGCCCGCATCGACTATGAGCAGGATCCGCCAGTGCTGGCGGTAAAGCTGCAGGAACTGTTCGGCTGCTCGCAAACGCCACGCATCGGCACGGTTGCGCTCAAGCTGCACCTGCTGTCTCCGGCCCAGCGCCCGCTACAGGTCACGCAGGATCTGGTGAGCTTCTGGAGCAACAGCTACCGTGACGTCCAGAAGGACATGAAAGGCCGCTACCCCAAACACCACTGGCCCGATGATCCCATGGCGGCAACGCCAGGCACCGGCATCAAGCGCCGCAAGTGATAACAGCATGAACAGTATACCGACAGAAAATTGGCCATTGCTCGGCGCTCCCGGCGCCCGCCTGGCACTTTACCTGCCTAACCGGCCAATCGCGCCTGCACCCGACTTTTCCCTTAAGACCCCCGACGTTCCCGGGCTGATCCGGCACAATGGCAATCACTGGCGCAAGATTTTCAGTATCCTGGCCAAGTTGTGTGCCCCGTCCTGCCAGCGCTGGCAGGATTACCGGGATCTTGAACTGCTACAGCAGCACGAGGTGATCTGCTTTGGGAACGCCCTGCTACACGGCGCACAATGGCACCTGGTCGCTGGCAAGGCCAGCTGGCAACGCCTGGGCCTTGATCCGCTCGATTTTGAGTCATTGGACGATGAAGGCCGGGTGCTGATTAGCGGAAATATGCTGCTCACGCCCTACCCCGACTACCGCCAGTTTCCCAACCGCACGGTGGAGCAGGTACGCCAGCGCTTGAAAGGTGAAAGGTGAAAGGTGAAACTAAGATAACGGTATAAACACAAAATACAAGCGGGATTCCCTACCGCATCTGCGAAACCTGGGACTCACACCGCCCTGACAATTTTTTCGAGGGTAATTAAGACAGGGACTAACGATACGGCAGGGTCACGTTCAGCTCCAGGATAGAACAGTGATCGTTGTTTTCCAGCCGGATGCTGACGCTGTCCTGGTCTGTTGCAACGCCCTGCTCGAATAAGGAGCCGGATAACATCCAGGCTGTATTGCCATAATCGGGACTGCGCCCCTTGCTACGGGGACGCCAACTCACAAAAAACATACAGCCCGCAGGCTTTGCTGTCAGCGATCCGGCAGGGTCACGTTCAGCTCCAGGATAGAGCAGTGATCGTTGTTTTCCAGCTGGATGTTCACGCTGTCCTGATCAATCGCTACGTACTTGCGAATCACATCCAGAATCTCCTGCTGCATCTGCGGCAGGTAATCCGGCTGCTGGCGCTGCCCACGCTCATGGGCAACAATGATTTGCAGCCGCTCCTTGGCAACTGACGCAGACGAGTTTTTGGATTTGCTGCGAAAGTAATCGAAAATGCTCACTACTTACCTCCCAGCAGACGTTTGAAGAATCCTTTTTTCTGCACTTCGAGGAACCGGTGCTCGACTTCCTCGCCCAGCAAACGCGCTACAGCATCGCTGTATGCCTGACCGGCTTCGGTTTCCTTTTCCAGAATGACCGGCATGCCCTGGTTGGACGCTTTCAGCACAGCCTCGGACTCCGGGATCACACCGAGCAGCGGAATGGCCAGAATATCTTCCACGTCCTGTACGCTGAGCATTTCACCGGCCTGCACACGGGACGGGTTGTATCGGGTCAGTAACAGGTGTTCCTGTACCGGCTCTTCGCCGGCTTCCACGCGGCGAGTCTTGCTCTGCAGAATGCCCAGGATGCGATCAGAGTCACGTACCGAGGATACTTCCGGGTTGGTCACAACCACGGCGATATCCGCATAGTACAGCGCCATCTGGGCGCCCTTTTCGATCCCCGCAGGCGAGTCACAGACGATGTAATCAAAGTCTCGGGACAGCTCATTCAGTACGGCCTGCACACCTTCCTGGCTCAACGCATCCTTGTCGCGGGTCTGGGACGCCGGCAGAATGAAGAGATTGGGGGTTCGCTTGTCCTTGATCAGCGCCTGATTCAGGGTCGCTTCCTTGTTGATAACGTTGACAAAGTCATACACTACACGACGCTCGCAGCCCATAATGAGGTCGAGGTTACGCAGGCCTACGTCAAAGTCGATAATGGCGGTTTTGAAGCCGCGTAGCGCAAGGCCTGTGCCGATGGCGGCGCTACTGGTCGTTTTGCCAACGCCTCCCTTGCCGGAGGTCACCACGATAATTTTAGCCAACAGCCTCTCCTCATTTTTGCCCGCTACTCCCGGTTCGCGAGTATTCATCAAAGCGCACCCACATGCAACGTGTCGTCCAGCAGATACACCTGCGCCGGCGCCTTCCAGGCGAGTTCACGCAAACTGTCGCTCAGCTTGAAATTGCCAGCCACCGAGACCAGCTCCGCTTCCAGGCTCTGGCAGAAAATACGCGCCTGCGCATCGCCGCGCACCCCCGCCAGCGCACGGCCGCGCAAGGGACCATAAACATGAATATGACCATCGGCCAGGATTTCAGCGCCTTCGCTCACCGCCGCCATCACGATCAGGTCACTGCCCTCGGCATACACCTGCTGGCCGGAGCGAATCGGACGGGTAATGATTTTGCTGGGACGGTGAACGAGCTTTTCCTCCACCACGGTACGTACCACCACTTCCGGCTCTGGTGCGACAGCCGGTACTGGAGCGGGTGCTGTTTCGGGCACCGTGGCTCGCCCCCCCTGCCCGGCCGGAATCAGCACCAGCCCGGTCGCCTGCAGCTCTTCACCCAGTCCCGCCGGTGCGCCCTTGAATGCCATCGGGCGCAGACCAAAATCCCGACACAGGGCAATCAAATCGGTAAAATCAATGGACGGAGCATTCGCCTCCAGCTTCTCCAGGCTGATGACCACCGGCGTCTGATGAAAAAACATCGGCGCCTGGCGAACCTTGGCCTCGAGCTCTGCACTGAAGTCGGCGCGGGAGTAACGGTACAGTTCGAGTACGATCGCGGTTACAACACTTCCCTTGAGCTGGAAGCTGAGTTGATTCATGCACCTGGTCCTTCTGCTGCGGCACTGCGCCGACCCTAAAGCCGGTTATTCTACTGAACTTGCATCGCCAAGGGATAGCGACTTACAGCTGATGCTCATGAATGAAGTGATTCAGGCTGTCATAGCTCCAGGGGTCGCCATCGGGGCAGAGATGACCATGCTCATTAAGCTTGTCGACCATTACCTTGAGGTTGTCGCCTTTCTTGCGTAGCCCGCGGACAAAACCTATGGCCTCGTCGATACGAAGCTGGCGGGCCGGATCCGGCGCCTGCGCATCTTTCTTGCGGGAAACGACCACCTTGATTGACTTGCTCATGCTGCGATCCTGCGCTGAGGGTGACAGGCAACATAATGCCGCTTCAAGGCGCCACGATGCAAGCCTGCAAAAACCGGTGTAAGAGGAAAGGAAAAAACAGGGGAAAGGAAAAAGAAAAAGAAAACAAATAACGAGAATTTCACACAGAACGAGGATCAAGCAACACAACCGGGCGCCAGGGCGGCGCCCGGTACGCAGGATCAGTCCTTGCGGGCGGTAACTTCCAGCAGGTGGTAACCGAACTGGGTCTTGACCGGACCCTGAACGGTGTTCAGCGGCGCGCTGAATACAACCTGATCGAACTCGGGCACCATCTGGCCACGGCCAAAGTTGCCCAGGTCGCCACCGCGGGCGCCGGAAGGGCACTCGGAGAATTCGCGTGCCGCTGCGGCGAAATCGCCACCGGCTTCAATGCTGGCCTTCAGTTCCAGGCACTTGGCTTCGCTTTTAACCAGGATGTGACGCGCACTTGCAGTTGCCATGTTCTCTCCACTCGCTTTGTAGCCATTCTCGGGTCGGTCAGCTTCGCCCATCCGGACGCAGCTGACAACCCTTGGGGCTGTTAATGATGATGACCGCCCACGCCATGGGCGTGACCGTGGGAAATTTCTTCGGCGCTGGCCGCACGCACGTCGGTGACTTCGACATCAAAGGTGATGGTCTTGCCCGCCAGCGGGTGGTTGGTATCCACCGTCACCATGAACTTGCCAACTTTCAGGATCTGTACCTGCCGCACGCCCTGATCGGTCTGCACGGTGGCGACCATGCCCGGACGCCATTTCTTGGCACCCTGCAGGTGTTTGACCGGGATGCGCTGTTCGGCGTCTTCGGTCCGTGATCCGTAGGCGTCTTCCGGCGCCAGGGTCACACTGAAGATGTCACCGGCACTGTGACCTTCCAGCGCTTTCTCCAGCCCGGCCATCATGTTCTGATGTCCGTGCAGGTAAGCCATTGGGTCGCCCTTGCGGCTGTTTTCCAGCTCGTTGCCGTCAGCATCGCGCAGGTTGTAGTGAAACTGCACCACGCAATCTTTGGTGATCTCCATCGAGTCACTCCCACCAGTTTTCAAAGCGCGCCAGTATCATGCAAACACCGCCAGCGGGCAAGGCCCGGCGACAACGTTTGTACAGGTGAAACCAGACGCAGTGTTTAGTGATTGGTTATTCGTCGCCGGCATCCGGTGCCGGCGGCTTTTTATTGCGCAGCATGGGAGCGAAACCGTCATCGGACACCACCTTGCTCTTGGCCCGCCCGGGCCTTGGCCGCTGCGGCACATCCTTGCGCTTGTTGCGGGCCTTTCGCCCCACGGGTACGGCATCAGCCTGTGCAGGCGCGCGTGGAGGCTTGACCGGCGCAGGCACCAGACCCTTGAACTTGCCAACCATGCCATTGATGGTGGAGTACTCGATATCCTGCTGCAGCATGCGGCGAATGCGGGTCAGGCTGTCCCAGTCCTTGGGACCCACCAGGGAGATCGCATCCCCCTTGGCGCCGGCACGACCGGTGCGACCGATTCGGTGCACATACTCTTCACTGTGGCGCGGCAAGTCGAAGTTGATGACCAGCGACACATTGAGCAGATCAAGACCGCGGGACGCCAGGTCTGTGGTTACCAGCACCTGCTGCTGACCGCGACTGAACCCGTCCATGATGCGGTTACGCTCGCTCTGGGCCAGCTCACCGCTAAGCGCCGCAGTCTTCAGGCCACGCTCGCCAAGCCACTGGGCCAGGCGATCCGTATCGCCGCGCGTGGCGGTAAAGATAATGGCCTGCTGGAATTTTTCATTCGCCAGAAGATGCCCCAGCAATGCCTGCTTGTGATCCAGATGATCACAGAGGTAAAAGCGCTGACGGATATCCCCGTGGGGCCGGGTGACGGCATCAATGGCGATACGCTTGGGGTCTTTCAGCAAATCACTGGCGAGCGCTTCCACTTCGGCATGATCCAGCGTGGCCGAAAACAATAGCGTCTGACGCAAACGGTGGTTCGCCGCTGTGTTGATCTGGCGCAGCTGATCGGCAAAACCCAGATCCAGCATGCGGTCCGCTTCGTCCAGCACCAGCATTTCCAGGCCCGCCAGCACCAGGGTGCGGGCATCCAGGTGGTTCGCCAGGCGCCCGGGAGTCGCAACGACAAAATCCGGATCGCGGCGCAGCATCTTTTCCTGGTCGTTAAAATTCTCGCCACCCTGGATCAGCACGCCTTTCAGCTTGCTGCCGGCCAGCAGCGAGCGCAGCTGGCCATACACCTGCCCCGCCAGTTCCCGCGTGGGCACCAGGATCAGTACCCGCGGGTCGCGCTTGGTCAGGGACTTGCGCTTGGTGACCCGCTGCAGGGCGGGCACCAGATACGCCAGCGTCTTGCCCGAGCCCGTTTTGGAGGACGCAATCAGGTCACGATCGTTAAGCGCAAACGGAATCGCCTGCTGCTGAATTTCAGTCGCCTGAGTGAAGTTCAGCTGTTCAAGCAGCTTGAGCAGACGTTTATCCAGGGGCAGATCGGTGAATAGCAAGGGTTAGCTCCACTCAGGGGTAAGGGCCGGCATCAGCGCCGGCACGGAATAGACACAGGCACGCGGGGTGATCACTCAACCACCGCGATGCGCAGCGCATCCAGTTCGAGGTGTACCAGATCGATCTGGCCCCGAACCTGCTCCAGCTGCTGTTCCAGCAGTGCGATTTCTTCATCACGAATATTGGGGTTCACCTGGGCCAGTGCCCGCATGCGGGTAATTTCAGCCCCCAGCAACTCTTCAACCCTGGCTCTGGCCTGTTCGCGTACAGCTTCATCCTGGGTAGCGGCCAGTGATTCGGCCCGCGCCACCATTTCGGTCAGCTGGGGCCTGGCATGACTCACCAGCGACTGGGCAGTACGGCGGCCGACTCGTGCAGCCAGCTTGTTGAGGTGGCTGTGGCCAATAATGGCGCTGAGATCATTGCCGTTGTTGTCCAGCACCAGGCGCACCGAATGCTGCCCCAGATAACGCTGCATCTGCAGGCTGCGCGGTGCGGTGCAGCGCAGGTTGAAAAAGGCTTCGAGCAACAGGGTGCCCGGCGGCAGCGGCGGCAGTTTCAGGCTGCACAGCGCCGTATTGCCATAGTCGCCGTCACTGATCAGCTCCATGGCACCGCTCACCAGCGGATGCTCCCAGGTCAGGAACTGCATGTCTTCGCGGGACAGCGCCAAGGCGCGCTGAAAGGTAGCGGTGATACCGTCCTCCGGCAAGCCCGGCAGGCTCGACACCGGCATGTGATTACCCGGGTGCAGCACCAGGCTGTCAGGGCCGTGGGTCTGCTGCTCGACACCAAAGAGGTCGAACACGCGCTCCATGTAACCGGCCAGCTCCAGCGAGCGAGAGGCCTCGGCCACCTGTTCAATCATGCGGGCGGCGGGCTCGGGCTGGCAGGAATTGAGCTCCAGCAGGCGATCACGCCCGGCCTGCAGCTGTTCGAGCAGTTCGTTGGCGCGGTGCCGGGTGTCGTCCAGCAGCTGTTGCAACTGGGCATCGTCGTAGCACTCAAGCAACTCGCGCAACGCCGGTGCAAACTGCTGAAACAGCGCCTGACCTGCCGGGTTGCAGCGCTTGAAAGCATCGATTCCCAGATCGAACCAGTTCAGCAGCACGGCCTGCGGGCTCTGTTCGAAGTAAGGCACATGAATCTGCACATCGTTGCGCTGACCGATACGGTCCAGGCGGCCGATGCGCTGTTCGAGCAGGTCGGGGTTGAGCGGCAGATCAAACAGTACCAGGTGGTGAGCAAACTGGAAGTTGCGCCCTTCACTGCCGATTTCCGAGCAGATCAGCACCTGGGCGCTGTCGTCTTCATCGGCAAAATAGGCGGCGGCGCGATCACGCTCCAGCAGGCTCATGCCCTCATGGAAGACTGCGGCCTTGACGCCCTCGAACAGGCGCAGCTGTTTTTCCAGCGCCCGGGCCGTGTTCTTGCGGGCACAGATGACCAGAGTCTTGTCGGCGCGGTGTTCGCGCAACCACTCGGACAGCCACTCCACCCGGGGATCCCAGTCGAGCCAGTCTTCATCGAACCCAGACTCGGGATGCAGCACCGCATCGAGGCTGGTATCCATCATCACATCGGCATAGGCCTCCGGCTGCACCAGCGGATAGCGGTAGAGCTCGCGCTTGGGGAAGCCCTGGACGCCGTCCCGGGTATTGCGGAACAGCACCCGGCCGGTGCCGTGACGATCCAGCAGACTGGCGATGGCGTCGGTGACAAGGTGGGCGATATCACCATCCGCCAGCTCGGCACGCAGCGGTTCCAGCGCCGTCTCACCAAGGTAATGCTCCAGGGACGCCAGCAGTTCCGGTGCATCGCGCAGCTGGTCGCGCACGTCTTCAGCCTGCAGCCGCTGTACCAGGTTGCTGATGGTGCGGTATTCGGATTCTTCGTCACGAAACGCCTGCAGGTCGTGGTAGCGATCCGGATCCAGCAGGCGCAAGCGCGCAAAGTGGCCGTCCTGACCGAGCTGTTCGGGCGTGGCGGTCAGCAGCAGCAGCCCGGAAATCGTTTTGGCCAGGGCTTCGATGGCGTTATAGCTGTGGCTGGCGGCCTCTTCGCTCCAGCCCAGGTGGTGGGCTTCATCAACCACCAGCAGATCCCAGCCCGCTTCCATGGCGGCACGGTGACGCTCGTCATCCCCGGTCAGGAAGGACAGGCTGCAGAGGACCAGCTGGGCACTTTCGAACGGATTGCCCTCGCCAGCCGCTTCCAGTGCCACGCAACGCAGGGGATCCAGAATGCTGAAACGCAGATTGAAGCGACGCAGCATTTCCACCAGCCACTGATGCACCAGGCTGTCGGGCACCACCACCAGCACACGCTGGGCACGGCCACTGCACAGCAGCTGGTGCATGATCAGGCCGGCTTCAACGGTTTTGCCAAGGCCAACTTCATCGGCCAGCAGCACGCGCTGCACCGGACGGCGCGCCACCTGGCTGGCGATAAAGTACTGGTGCGGCAACAGCTGCACGCGCCCACCCAACAGCCCATAGGCTTCGGATTGACGGTGACGGTGCAGGTGTTCCTGGGTGTCGACGCGCAACAGGAAGGCGCTGTTCTTGTCGACCTGGCCCGCAAACAGACGGTCCTGGGGCTTGCTGAAACGCACGCGGCTGTCGAGCTCCAGCTCGGCCAGAGTCAGGCTTTCACCGTGCTGATCGGTTCCGTGGTAAAAAAGACAGCCATTCAGCTCCTGGCGTTCGGTAATCTGCAGCTCGATACCGGAGGTGCTGCGAACCTTGTCTCCCACCGGGTATTCGACACGACTCAGCGGTGCGTTGGTCACCGCGTAGGTACGCTGCTCTTCGACTGCCGGGAAATTGAGGGTGACGCTACGCCCCGTCTGCTCGACAACAACACCGAGCCCAAGCTCCGATTCGGTGTTGCTGATCCAGCGCTGACCGGGGGAAAACTGCGGCCTTGACAATGTACTTACTCGCTTTCACTGCTGAATGTTTTAGGCTGCGCATGATAGGGGCTGGGGCCGCTATGAACAAGTCACAACACGCCTCACTGCGGCCAAGGAAATTTCCAGTGCCCGTGATCAAGCGGCCCTGTCCGCGCAAAGCGCCCGGCAACAGCATTTTCACCGGAGCTGCCCTGTACAACCTTGCGAAGACTGCAAATTAATACACGCCTGTCGCGGCGCTTTTACGGTATTCTATGCAGCCATTCAAACAGTTTAGCTGGCGAACCCCCGAACGATGTCCTTTCTCGACCTCGATTTAGATCTCGAACTGCAACAGCACCTGATCGAATCCGGCTTTTCCAGCCCGACGCCGATCCAGCAGCAATCCATTCCACTGACCCTTGATGGTCAGGATATCCTGGCAACGGCACCCACCGGCAGCGGCAAGACGCTGGCCTTTCTGCTGCCTGCACTGCAGCACCTGCTGGATCAGCCGGCACGTACGGGCCTGTCACCCCGCGTGCTGGTGCTGAGCCCCACCCGGGAGCTGGCGAGCCAGATTCTGCGGGTAGTGGAATCCTTTGCCGCCGAGCTGTCGATCGACTGTGGTCTGATCGTCGGCGGTGTGCCCTACGGCAACCAGAAGCAGATCATGGAAGCCGGCATGGACTTGCTGATCGCAACACCCGGCCGCCTGCTGGAACTGGACGAGAAAGGCTGGGTAGATCTGAGCGACGTTAACCTGCTGATTATCGACGAAGCGGACCGCATGCTGGATCTGGGCTTCCAGGAGCCCCTGAACGAGATTGCCAGCCTGGTGCCAACGGCCCATCAGACGCTGATGTTCTCCGCCACTCTGGAGTCCGCCCCCATCCAGCTACTGGCCGGCAAGTTGCTCAAGCCAGAAGCCAGCCAGGTTGCAGTCAGCAATGCCCGTTCCATGGCGGGCAATATCGAACACAGCATCCTGCGCGCCGACAACGACGACCACAAGCTGGCGCTGTTCAAGGCGCTGATCAGTGACGAGACGATCGACCAGGCGCTGGTATTCGTGAACTCGCGCAAGCAGGTCGAGCAGTGGGTAGCCATCGTGCGGGCCATGGGCATCATGTGCGACGGCTTGCACGGTGAAATGGACCAGGGCGAGCGCACCCTGCACATGAAGCAGTTGCGCCGAGGCCGGCTCAAGGTGCTGGTGGCCACCGACGTCGCCTCCCGCGGCCTGGACCTGGCCAACATCAGCCATGTGATCAACCTGAACCTGCCGCTCAAGGCCGATTCCTATATTCATCGCGCCGGGCGCGCCGGGCGTGACGGCTCCCAGGGCATCGCGGTATCCATCGTTGATTCGCTGGACTGGCCGCGGGTCGGGCGCATCGAGCGCTACCTGCAGCAGCCACTCAAGCGCCGCAAGATTGCCGGCCTGGAGCCCAGCAAGCCTGAACCCCGGGCCGACAAGCAGGCCAAAAAGAGCAAGGCCAAGGCCAAAGCCAAGAAAAAGGCCGACATCAAGCCCGGCAAGTCGCGCAAGAAACAGAAAGGTCCGCGCCCGGCCACGCCCCGCCAACCGGAAGAAGCCGGCCAGCAGCGCAACAGCAGTGCCACCAAGCCCGGCAGCCCGTCGGCCGACAAGGCAGGCAGCCGCGGTACTGGCGGTAACAGCAGCCCCCGTGACAACAACCGCAGCAACAGCCGCAGCCAGGACAGCGCTCGCAGCGCACCTCGCAGTCCGGCGGGCAAAGACAGCCGCACCGTCGCCAGGCCCGCTGCGAACCGTGGCAACAAAGGCAGCGATCGCGGCTAAACCCCCGGATATAACCGCAACAAGCACAGGGAACTCCCAGCGGGCTTTCCCTGTGTCGCCAATTGCGGTATATGTCTTTGTTTGTCAAACACAAGTGCCGTCAGATTTGCTAGGACATCATTGCAGGGAGCGCCAACGCGGC
>JBFGZM010000030.1:0-17485 GCA_041586815.1 Marinobacterium sp.
CCCAGCTGCAGACTGGCAAAATCGAACAGTTTAGTGTCCGCCAGGTGGCTTGGCACCACATTCTGCAAGGCACTGAACATGGTCTCGATACGGCCCGGATGACTGCGATCCCAGCCCTGCAGCATGTCCTTGACGACCTGGCGCTGCAGGTTTTCCTGGGAGCCGCAGAGGTTGCACGGGATAATGGGGAACTGCTTGAGACCGCTGTAGGCTGCAATGTCCTTCTCCCGCGAGTAGGCCAGCGGGCGAATAACCATGTTCTTGCCGTCATCGGACACGAGCTTTGGCGGCATGGACTTGAGCTTGCCACCAAAGAACATGTTGAGGAAAAAGGTTTCCAGAATATCGTCGCGGTGATGCCCCAAGGCTATCTTGTTCGCCCCGATCTCATCGGCAAACCCGTACAGGGTGCCCCGGCGCAGGCGCGAACACAGACCGCAGGTGGTCTTGCCCTCCGGCACCAGCTCCTTCACGATCGAATAGGTATCCCGCTCTACGATATGGTACGGCACACCCAGTTGATCCAGATAGGCGGGCAGGATGTGTTCGGGGAAACCCGGCTGTTTCTGATCCAGGTTGACCGCAATCAGTTCGAAGTTCACCGGTGCACTCTTCTGCAAATTCAGCAGAATATCCAGCATGGTGTAGGAATCCTTGCCACCGGACAGGCAGACCATCACCCGGTCGCCGTCCTCGATCATCCTGAAGTCCTCGATCGCCCGCCCCATCTCGCGACGCAGCCGCTTCTGCAGCTTGTTCAGCCGCAGTTTGGTTTTACGCTCGTCACTGCTTGCCGATGATGCATCAACAGACGGCTCAACCGCGTGCTCGGTAGACGCTGAGGCCATCTCGGCCGGGGTTGCAGGAGAACTCGGATCGCTCAGGACCTCTTGGTACAGGTTATCGCTCATGGATAGGCATCGGTCGAAATTGGAAGAGGCGCCGATTATAACGAACTCATCGCCAATGCGCAGCCGCTGAGCCCAACAGTCAACCGGCAGCCTGTCGCCCCCCGGCGATCTGTGCGGCGGGCGCCTTACTGCCAGTTGATTTCAGTTGCCGTCAGTGGCCCCAGCATTACCTCATCCAGCGATCGCGGCATGACCGCCTGGCGCTCAGACAGCGCCAGACGGCCTGCCATGATTTCCGCCTGCAGCTGAGGGTAGCGCGGCACCCTGGCCGGCTGCGCAAATCCCTCAGGCCAAAGCGGAAGGCCACTGGAGAGGTCATACTTGTCGGTGGCGCCAAGGGTATGCAGAAGCTCGTGCACGACGACCATGGCATTCTGATCGTCATAACTCGCGTCCGCGAATGCATTGACCAACCCGATGAGGCCTTTTTGCAAGCCCAGGGAGTGCGCCAGTGATTTCTGATGCTGCGGCGAATGGTAGCGCACGAAAATGCGCACATCAGGCGCAGGCCCGGCCCAGTTGTCATGCCGCCAGGCCCACCAGCGCATTGCAAGGCTCCAGCGTACGCTGTCCAGCAGCGACGGACTCTGCCCAAGTTCAGGCGGCTGCGCCTGCACCTGGTCCGCCAGCTGAACAGTCACGGGATTCTCCAGCAGCACACCGTATCGCGCCGCTTCACGCGCAAAAAACTGGTCAACACCCAGGAACTGCGGTGCCTCCAGCGTATCGACATAGCGCTGAGTATCTGCGCCACCATCGCCGTTAAGCGGATAAATGACCACCCAAAGAGACTCTTGCCAGTCGGTGCTTCGAACACGGGACAACCAGGTATTCAGCGAAACCACCAGCAGGATCAGCAGCAGAACGGAAATGCGTAATCGCCGAAAAGTACGGGCGTTCAGCATAAATGCTTCCTTTTGATATTGCGCCCCTGACCGGGGTATACCCAACCATCCGCCATCGGTACTCAGCGATCAAGGCTGAGCCCGACCCGAACGCAGCGCAGCAGGCCCATGTCGTAGGCACCACCCAGGGCTTCATGTACCGGTTTCAGCGCTGCGCCAAAGTCACGCTCGCACTCCAGCATCACTTGCTGGATATGACGCACTTCCGCGTCCGGCAGCTCGACCACCTCGGCCATTTCGAGCTCCCCCTGCTGAATGGCTCGCGCCAGCTGTCCAAAGATAGCATTGACGGACAGCTTCAGCTGTAACGCCACCTGTTCCACCGTCATGCCGCTGCGAAACAGCAACAGGGCTTCGTCGGAAGCCGCGGGCTGGGTCTGCCCGGCCTGTTCGTGCTGCTCGATCACCGCCAGGAACTGGCGTCCGTATTGCTCGAGCTTGCGCTCGCCAACACCGTTGAGGCGGCGCAGCTGCACCTCGTTCAGGGGACGGTGCATGACCATTTCCATCAGGGTGGCGTCGTGGAAAATGACATAGGGGGGCACGTCCTGCGCCTCGGCCAGGGCCTTGCGTGCCGCGCGCAGGTCGTTCCAGAGAGCGTAGTCACTGGCCTCGAGCTTGGACTGCGGCACCGAACTGCGGGTAAAGCGGCTCTGGGTACGGGATTCGAGCCGCAGCTCCAGTGTCTGCTCGCTGCGCAGCACCCCCCGACAGGCTTCGGTCAGATGCAGTACGCCGTGCCCCTGGGCATCCACACCCAGAAAGCCCCGGGCCACCAGCTGACGGAACACCGAGCGCCACTGGTTGCGGTCAAGGTCCTTGCCGATACCGAAAGTGGAAAGACGCTCATGCCCGCGCTCGCGCAGCTTTTCGCTATTGCTGCCCAGCAGGATATCGATAACATGATTGACCCCAAACCGCTGACCCGAGCGGTACACCGCCGACAGCGCCTTGCGTGCCGCCTCGGTGCCATCCCACACCGGTACCGGCTCCAGGCAGGTATCGCAATTGCCGCAAGGGGCATGATCCGTCTCGCCGAAGTACGCCAGCAGCGTCTGGCGCCGACAACTGGTGATTTCACACAGGCCCAGTACCGCTTCAAGTTTCTGGCGTTCGATCTGCTTCTGCTGCTCGGGTGCCTGGGAACCTTCGAGCATCTGGCGCAAAAAGATAACGTCCTGCAGGCCGTACACCATCCAGGCATCGGCGGGCATGCCATCACGCCCGGCACGGCCGGTTTCCTGGTAGTAGGCTTCGATGCTTTTGGGTAGATCCAGGTGTGCCACAAAACGTACATTGGGCTTGTCGATTCCCATGCCAAAGGCAATGGTGGCCACCATGACAAGGCCTTCCTCGGTCAGGAACCGGTGCTGGTTATGGGCCCGCAGCTCCGTTGAAAGCCCCGCATGGTAAGGTAGCGCATTGAAGCCGCGCTCGCACAGCCAGGCAGCGGTATCCTCGACTTTCTTGCGCGACAGGCAATACACCACACCGGCATCCTGCGGATGCTCATCACGCAGGAAGCGCAGCAGCTGATCCTTTGCCTTGTCTTTCTGACCGATGCGGTAGCGGATATTGGGGCGATCAAAACCCTGGATAAAGCGCACCGCCTGATTGAGCTCAAGGCGTTCGACAATCTCCTGCTGGGTGCGACCGTCAGCGGTGGCGGTCAGGGCAATGCGCGGCACGCCGGGAAAGCGCTCGCGCAAACGGCTGAGCTGAAGGTACTCCGGCCGGAAATCGTGGCCCCACTGCGACACGCAATGCGCTTCGTCGATGGCAAACAGCGCCAGGGGAGTCTGTGACAGCAGGTCCAGCGTGCGCGGCTGCAACAGCCGTTCGGGGGCGATATAGAGCAGATCCAGCTCACCGCTGCGCAACGACTGCTCGGTACGGCTGCGTTCATCAAAGCTGATCGCCGAGTTCAGACAACCTGCCCGGATACCCCACTGCGACAAGGCGCTGACCTGATCCTGCATTAATGCAATCAGGGGGGACACCACCACCGCAGTTCCCTCGCGCAGCAGCGCGGGCAGCTGGTAACAAAGTGACTTGCCCCCGCCGGTCGGCATCACCACCAGCAAATCCTGACCGTCCACCAGGCGGCTGATTACATCCTCCTGGGGGGCGCGAAACTGGTCGTAGCCAAAAACGTCTTTCAGTAGTCCAAGCGCGTGTTCCATCATGGGGCGGCATTATCCGGCAAGGTCAGTGCCCTGTCACTTGAATTTCCCCTGCCCATTGTCAAAGCCGCGCCACGCAAGCACAGCTGTTTTCAATTTATACTTACCTCTTGCAGTCCTTAGGCGGTAGAATCGCCCCAACCAAACCCGAATCTGGACAGCCGCCATGTCAATGCCCCCAATTGCCCAGCCACTGAATGACGAAGAGCTGGACCGACTCGAGGAATTCCTTTTCTCCGACGCCGTCTCCGAAGAGTCCCTCGATCTGATCGGTATTCACGGCCTTTTCTGCGCCCTGAGCATCAGCCCCGAGCCCGTGCCCGAAGCCGAATGGCTGGCGCTGCTGCTCGACGGTGAACCCAAGTGGACATCCGATGCCGAACGCGCTGACATCACAGGCCTGCTGCGCCAGTGGTATCAGTCCATCGGCAGCGACCTCTACAATGATGAAGAAGTCGATCTGCCCTGCGATACCACCCTGGAACTCGACGAGGAAGACCGGGAAATCGGTATCGCCCCGCTGACGCTCTGGGCCGAGGCCTTCATGGAAGGCGTCTTCCTGCACGAGGAGCTGTGGTTCAGTCCCGAGCGCGAGGAACAGGTCGCCGAACTGCTGCTGCCGATCATGCTTGCCTCCGACCTGTTTGAAGAAGATGACTTCAAGCAGATTCGCCGGGACAAGCGCCTGTGCGAAGAAATGGTGCGCCAGATTCCGGAACTGCTGGTCGATCTCTACCTGGTCTTCCACGCCCCCGAGAAGTAATCTCCAGGGAGGGCGGAAACACTGTCACTGCCTGAACCTGTGACAGTGAATCGCCTTTAACCCACCCTTACGAAAAAAGCCTCGCCAAAGCAGACCTGGCGAGGCTTTTTGCTATCCGGAACTTGATTGCCCGACCCGCTCACCAAGAACGGTGCTGCACAACAAGCGGGCGCCCCAAAACGCGAAAAGGCAGGTCTGTATTACAGAACCTGCCTGGAGTGTACGGAAGCACTACTGCTAATGCCTGATGGTCTTGAGACCATTCGGAGATGGAACTGTGATTGTCAATAACACTCAGCTAGGCCCTCCCTTCCGACTAAGGTAGCTTCAACATAGCACAGTAAAATGCGTCTGTCTCAGCAAAAAACAACCGGGGCCGGCCCTGCCATAACGAGACTCGGCAAGACTCACCGAACTCAGTAGGTAACGCGGGTGGCGCCGGCGGATTCGAGCAGACGCACACGCTCGCCGGGGCGGAAGAACTTGCCGCCATCCACCTCCTGCACCAGCGACAGGATCTCGCCATTATCCAGGCGCACAGTGATTTCCTGTCCCTGCTTGCGGGTCGCCGAGGCTTCAACCTTGTTACCCAGCACACCGCCGGCCACCGCGCCAATCACGGCACCGACGGCTCGACCGCTGCCTCCGCCGACATTGCTGCCGGCGATGCCACCAACAATGGCACCGGCGCCGGTGCCCACGGCACCGTCGGTGCGCCCTTCGATGACCACCGGTGTCACCGAGTCCACCACACCGTAACGCACATAGTGCACCTGGCGCGCTTCAGAGCGGGAATAGGTGGTGCCGGTCAGGCTGGGCCCGGCGCAGCCTGCCAGCAATACAGAACCGAGCACCACAGCCGCACAACCTGAAACAGTTTTCATTGCCACTTCCTCATTATCGAATTCTCAACACCATCTGACTGATCAACGACCAGATATACTCACGGATTTTGCGATGCCAGGGGCGCGCATGCCAGACTTTTTCAGTAACTTCACTGCAATGCTGCAGATCCGCGCCGAGCATGGCGGTCACCTGATCAACAAACTGCGGCTCCCGAACTTCAATATTGGCCTCCAGATTCCAGCGCAGGTTCCAGTGATCCAGATTACAGGAACCAATAGAGCTCCAGTCATCCACCACCCCCACCTTCATATGCAGAAACCTCGGCTGATACTCAAAGATCCTGACCCCGGCGCTGAGCAGGCGCTGATAATACCGCTTGGAGGCATGGAACACCCAGGGCTGATCGGTGTAAGGCCCCGCCAGGATAAGGCGCACATCCACACCTCGCAGCGCTGCCCGGCGCAACGCCCTGCGCAGTGAGCGCGAAGGCATGAAATAGGCGGTCGCAAGCCAGATACGCTCGCGGGACTGATTGACCTGACTCAGGAAACTCAGCTTGATGCCCTGCTGATAGAGCCCTTCGGTAGTACAGACCTTCATCAGCGCAGGCCCCACCTCGACGCCCTTTGCGCCCGGCGGCAGTCGTGTCGCCGTACAGCGTTGCCAGAGCGCGTTGTACAGTTCAAGCAGGTCGCATACCACCGGGCCGCGCAGCGACAACATGACCTCATGCCAGGGGCAACCCGCATGTTCGGACCGCCAATACTCGTCCGTCAAACCTGTACCGCCGATGAATGCACGGGACTGGTCCACAATCATCAGCTTGCGGTGATCACGGGCGAAGTTCTGCGTCAGCTTGCTCCATTTCAGCGGGTTGTACACCAGAATCACCACCCCCGCCGCTTCCAGGCGCAGCCGATCCGGCTCCGACAGCCTGCGACCACCAAAGCCGTCAATCACCAGGCGGACCATCAGACCACGCCGCGCCGCCGCGATCATTTCGACGATAAAGCGGTTCATCACCTGGCCCGAGGACACCAGGTAAAATTCCATCAGTATGCTGTGACTGGCGTGCCGGATCGCATCGAGCATGACCGGAAAAAACTGCTCGCCATCCACAATCAGCTCAACCGCATTTCCTGCACGCCACCTGAAACGCCTGCGATACTGCATCCATCCTCCAGACACGTTAGAGCCTGCTACTGATAATGTCCGTAGAGCCGCGCATAAAGCCCGTTGCGATCCAGCAACGCCTCGTGAGGCCCTTCTTCGGCGATACGGCCATCCTCGAACACATAGACATGATCCGCCTGGCGAACCGCGCTCAAGCGATGCGCCACGATAAGGGTCGTTCTCCCCGCCAGGAACTGACCGAGCGCCGCGTGCAGCCGAGCCTCGGTCTGGGCATCCAGCGCCGACGTCGCTTCATCCAGAATCACCACGCTAGGGTCGGCCAGCACCATGCGTGCAATCGCCAGGCGCTGGCGCTGACCGCCGGAGAGGCGCACACCCTGACGCCCAACCCGGGTATCCAGCGCCTGCGCCATCTCGCTGACAAAGTCATGCAGCTGGGCCACCTCCAGCGCCTGCCACAGCTGGGCATCCGTGTATTTTCGCCCCATGGTGAGATTGCTGCGCACGGTGCCATTAAACAGCGCCGGTTGTTGCAATACGGTGGCAACGCGCTCACGCACGCGATCCAGCCCGATATCCTCGATGGGCACATCGCCATACAGAATCCGGCCGCTGCCCGCCGGATAAAGTCCGAGTAATACCTGCACCAGCGTCGACTTGCCGCCACCGCTGGCCCCCACCAGCGCGATCTTCTGCCCCGCCGGCACCCTCAGGCTGATGCCATTCAGCACATCCTGTCCAGGGCCATAGCCAAAGTGCACATCCTCCAGCGCAACCGATACCGTCCTCTGCCCGGAAAAGGGGTCACGCCGGTGCGGATAGCGCGGCTCCTGTCGCAGCATCAGCAAACCATTGATGCGCGTCAGCGCCGCCTTGGCCGCATAGAAGGCATACTGCACACCGAGGACCTCCTGCACCGGCCCCATCATGAACCAGAGATAGCCGAACACCGCGATCATCTGGCCAACGCTCAGGTCGGAGAACACCACCATCAGCATCGACACGGCACGAAACAGGTCGAACCCCACCAGAAACAGCATCATGCTGAAACGCGACGCCGCATCACTGCGCCATTCGAAAGCAGCAGAATGATCCCGCACCCGGCGAGCCTCGTCCACCATGCGGGACAGGTAGTGCCGTTCGCGATTGGAGGCCCGGATCTGCTGTATGGCATCCAGGGTTTCGATCAGTGCATTCTGAAAGACTTCAAAGGCGGCATTCTCATGCTTTTTCAGCTGCTTTACCTGCTTGCCAATGGCCATGGTCAGCGCGATGACCAGCGGGTTGAGGAACAGAATAAAGAGCGCCAGCTGCCAGTGCATCCAAAGGAGAATAACGGCGGTACCGACAATCGAGAGAAGCGCAATCAGCAACTTGCTGACTGACCCGCTGATGAACTTGTCCAGGGTATCGAGATCGGTCACGAAGTGGGACGTTACGGCACCGCTGCCCCGGGTTTCGTACTCCGCCATGGAAATACGCTGAAGCCGCTCGAGCATGTCGCTGCGGATGCGAAAAATAATGTCTTTGGACACCAGCGTAAACTGGCGAGCCTGCCAGACCCCCAGTACCAGGGCCAGCGCCCTCAGCAGGACCGTTACCAGCAGAATCGTCAGAATATAGAGCACAGGCCCATGCCAGCTGGCCGGCACCAGTGGATTGATAAGATCGATGAGCGGACCTGGCTGGTCGAGCAGCACTTCATCAACCAGCAGCGGCATCAACAGGGGCAGCGGTACCGATGCAAGGGTAGCCAGCAGAGCGATCAGGTTGGCCAACACCAGTTCCCGGCGATGTTCCAGCGCGATGCGTGCGATGCGCTCCCATTCATAAGTCACTGTATCCATGCAGGCCGCTTGTCTCCTGTTTCCCCCATGGCATCATAGCCAATCCCGCCCGGCCAAACACACAAAAGCCCTGCAGAGCAGCTATTGCAACGCCACGGACACAGAAGGCTCGACGTAACGCCGGCAAGACAGTAACGTATATGCCCTGCGCAAACCTGTACAAGAGAATTCAATGGAAAGCATCACCCTGCAACCTGTCGCCCGTGTCGACGGCGAAGTCCAGATTCCCGGCTCCAAGAGCCTGTCCAACCGCATCCTGTTGCTGGCAGCCCTGGCCGAAGGCAGCACCCGCATTACCAATTTGCTGGACAGTGACGATGTACGCCACATGCTCACCGCCCTCAAGCAACTGGGCGTGGACTATCAGCTGTCCGACGATCGCCTCAGCTGCACGGTGCACGGCATAGGCGGAAGCTTTGCAAGCACGGGTGCGGAACTGTTCCTTGGCAACGCCGGCACCGCCATGCGACCGCTGACGGCGGCACTCTGCCTGGGCCAGGGAGAGTTCTTGCTGACGGGCGAGCCCCGCATGTATGAACGCCCGATCCTGGACCTGGTAGATGCACTGCGTGCACTGGGCGCCGATATCAGTTACCTGAAGGACGAGGGCTACCCGCCGCTGAAGATCAAGGCCAAGGGCCTGCAGGGTGGACAGGTCAGGATTCGCGGCAATATCTCCAGCCAGTTCCTCACCGCCTTGCTGATGGTGGCGCCCCTGGCCCAGGATGACCTGGTGATCGAGATGGACGGCGAACTGGTTTCGAAACCCTATATCGACATTACGCTACACGCCATGCGCAGCTTCGGGGTCGAGGTCGAAAACGACAACTACCAGCGGTTTCACATCAAGGGCCGGCAGCAATACCGCGCACCCGGTGAAATCATGGTCGAAGGCGACGCCTCGTCGGCATCCTATTTCCTGGCCGCCGCCGCCATCGCCGGTGGCACCATCCGCGTCCATGGCGTGGGCAGCGACAGCGTCCAGGGCGACCGGCTCTTCGCCGACGTGCTCGAACAGATGGGCGCCCGCGTGACTTGGGGGCCCACCTGGATTGAAGTTACCCGGGGTGAGCTCAAGGGTGTGGATCTGGACATGAACCACATTCCCGACGCCGCCATGACCATCGGCACCACCGCCCTGTTTGCCCAGGGGCCCACGGCCATTCGCAATATTTACAACTGGCGGGTCAAGGAAACCGACCGTCTCAGCGCCATGGCAACCGAACTGCGCAAGGTTGGAGCCACGGTCGTGGAAGGCGAGGACTTTATCGAAATCACGCCACCCGCCCAGCTGACAGAAGCGGCCATCGATACCTATGACGATCACCGCATGGCCATGTGCTTCTCGCTGGTCGCACTGAGCGATACACCGGTCACCATCAACGACCCGGGCTGTACGGCCAAGACCTTTCCACAGTACTTCTCGCTGTTCAAGACCATCTGCAAGGACTGAATTCAGCGAACTCAAGCGCCACAGCGGGTGCTAACCTCCCGCCGCATCCGCCCTCGCGCCCAATCCCCTGAAACATTCGGGCGCACAGGGACTCAAACAGGCATCACCACAGCCGAGTCCCTGTCCGATGCCCTGTCACCCAGCGCTACGCCAGCCCGCCAAAGCATTGCCACTGCTGCTTGCATTACTGCTGAGCAGCAGCCTGCTCTGCAGCAATGCCGCGGCCGATCAACTGAGAATCAATGGCGTGCTGTTTCGCGATGGCGACTCGGTAGTGCGCCTGCTGCAGCATGCAGGCCGACCCCTGTGGATCAGCCAGCTCGGGGATCGCTGCGTCAGTCGTGGCGACCGGCGCTACTATCGGCATCACGCCCGCCGCGGGCGCCATAGCTACGACAGCTGCCGCTACCGCCGCCCGGCCGAGCGCTGGACCTACATCGACACCGGCAAGGAAATCCGCGTAACAATCATCGACGACACCATCGATGCCATCGACTGGAAGTTCAAGGGACACAGCTGGTGAATGCTGCAGGCTACCCGCCTGACGCCAGACAGAGGACACGACGGGATTTGGAGCTGTCCGTCGAGCCGCCCCAGGCAGCCCGACAAGACCTGAAGCCGCCTGCAGGCTATTTCGAGCCGCCCATGCAATCCGGTGACGTCGGCGCCTGCTGCTGCCGCGCCTGCCATTCCTCTGCCGTATAGAGGTGCATCGACAATGCGTGAATCGGGTTGCTCATTTCGTCACTCAGCAGCCCGAAAATCAGCTGATGCCGCTGTACCAGCCGCTTGCCGGCAAAGTCGTCCGACACCAGCACCAGCTTGAAGTGGCTCTCCGTCGCCGGGCCCGAGTGCATGTGACTTTCGTTTTCGATATCCAGCTGCACGATGTTCAGCCCCTGGCTGAGTTTTTGCTCGATAATTGCCTGTACGCTCATGGTTTCTCTGCCTGCTTGCCCGACGCGCGCCTTGCTTCCGCACTGCGTTCCTCCCGGGCCAGTTCATGAAAATGTTTATGGATGCGCCGGGTGACAAACCAGACAGCGCCCAGCACCAGTGGCACCGACATGCCCACCGCCAGATCCTTGTTCAGCGGCACACCGGCATCATAGGCCGCGGTAATAATATGCTTCAGCAGGCCAACGCTGTAATAGCTGATCGCCGCCACCGACAACCCCTCAACCGTATGCTGCATCATCAACTGGATGCGTGAACGCCGATCCATGGACGCCAGCAAGGCGCGGTTCTGCCCCTGGATCGACAGCTCGACGCGGGTGCGCATCATGTCCGATACCCGGTCGATGCGCCGGGACAGGTCTTCCAGCCGGCGACCGACGGTATCGCAGGTACGCACCGCCGGCGTTACCCGGCGGGTGATAAATTCGGTGAGGGTAAGATGCCCGGAGACCTCGTCTTCGTTCAGTTCCTCCAGGCGCTTGAGCACCAGCTCATGGTACGCCCGGGTAGCACTGAAGCGAAAGGTCGACTGAGCCCGAAAGTCTTCGACCCGCGCCGCCATGGTGGTGAGTTCGGCCAGGATCACGGCCTCGTCCAGGTTCGCGTTTGCAGCCAGTCGCCGGGTAATGTCCGCCAGACCCGCATCCATCACGGACAACTCGGGCGCTATACTGCGCGCCAGCGGCATGCCCAGCAGCATCAGCAACCGATAGGTCTCGATTTCCAGCAAGCGCTGCATGAGCCGGCCAAGCTGGCTCGGTGACATGCCCCTGTTGTACACCAGAAAGCGCCCGAAGCCATCGCTGTGCAGCCTAAAGCTGGTCCAGATATGGGCATCGCCCTGCTGCGGGCTACTGCCAATCAGGCGCATGCCCTCGAAGTTGCGCTTGGCCTGGGGCAGAAGCTGCTTGCCTGCCAGCACACTGTATTCGAAGGCCACATGGAAAGCCCCCACCACGCAGCCATGCAGCTGGCCCAGCCAGCCCGGCGGCAACAGCGCCAGTGCCGTGCGGGCAAAGGGCTCGTCGGCATCGGGCAAAGCCGCATCAGCTGCATTCAAGTGGATAAAGGTATAGGTCACGAACTCCATATGGGTTTCACGCCGCACACGCAGGGCACCGAAGTCCCGCTGAAAGCAGCTGCTGTCCTGCGCAGGCTCCGGCGCACCGAGCTGTGCACACAAGGCCTGCAGGTGGCGAAACTGTTGCCCACGCTCAGACTCCGGGCACAGCACAACCAGGTGCGTGACCCGGGCCGGCGCCTCTATCTGCTGAAACGGGCGCGAGTGCAGCTCCTCGTAGAGGGACTCACGCAGCGGGTGCAGATCGAACCCGGGGGAAACAAACGTACTCGGGGCAAGGTCGCTCATGCCTGGACTCCTTTTGCCAAGAGGCTATTGATACGCGGCATGCGCCCTGTGTTCAATACTGCCAGAGTCGCGATCACCTTAGTACCGATGGCCAGGGCTCCCTTTGGCAGACAGTTTTCAGGCGGCCTTGTCCGGGCAGGCTTTGCGCTGCTATTGGCCATCATTGCGTTCCCAGGCTCACTCCGGCTCACTCCTGTAGCGGTGCCAGCAGCAACGGGCTGGACGACAGGTCGATGGCCATCAGTTGCGGCTTCAGCTCGAACCAGGCCTCAAAAAGTGCAAGGCTGAGCTCGGCAGGCCAGTGATCGGCAAACTCATCCCAGGCAGACAACTCGTTCTCGAACATCTGGCGCCAGTGACGCTGCACGGCGGCATCAAAGTCCGCCTCACTGAATACCTCATCGATCAGGTACAGAGTGCCCTCGGCACGCAAGGCCGCAAGGCTGGTGTCCTGGTGCTGATCCGGCTCCTGCTGCGCATCGGCGGGAAGCGTGCCGACCCAGTCGGCAAACGGCTGGCACGGCAACAATGCAAAGGCCGCGCGGTTTAACAGTTTCATGGTTGCCCCTCTCGCTTTTCGATATACTTTTCAATCACTTTTATGACCCCGTGCCTCATGCTGATACGAGTATTGCCTGCCCTGAACCATCGAGATCACTGGATCGGCCTGTGCCAGCGCGAGTCACCCTATTGCTTCGTTGAAACACCGGAATGCCTGGTGGATTTCCAGACCGGCTTTCTGCAGATCACACAGCTCGGCGGTGCAGTGCGTGACGGACGCGAAGCAGTAAAGTTCAGCCTGGGGTCACGCCACTCGCTGGAGCCTGCCTGGGCTCTGGTCAAAGCCTGCGGCTGGCGCCTCGACCGGCTCATCGAGGGCCTGGAGTCGCTGGACTTTCGCAGCAACGTGCGGGACAACTCCCTTCTGGGCGTTCACACCGACCTGAGTGTACGGCGCTACTTCGCCCGCGAACGGCACATCAGTTCGCCATCGCACCTGGGGCTGCTCACGCCGCTACAGCACACACCGGACCTTTGGGACAGCCACAATCTCTGCCGCCTGCTGGCCAATGACCAATGGCAGGACCTGCAGTTCATGCAGGAATCCGGCAACACAGCACCGGGCGACAGCAACTCCCTGTTACTGCAGATACTGAACGCACCCGGCGACTGGTTTGGCCTTGGCCGCAATGGACGACTCTACCTGCTGCTGCAGCGTCAGCCCGTCGCAAGCCTGGTACCGAAGCTGCAGCCGCCGCAACCGAGACTGCTGCAACCACCGGCTTTTTGAGCGCACAAAGCCGCCCTGGCTGAACCAGCCGACTCGACAGGTAGCAGGCCGGGAACTGTGCCAATACTCTCAGGCACTCTCCACGGCGGCAGTTGCACCCCAGTGACCACACTGCTGCGCGGACTGCTCACCCGAAGCAAGCAGCCCGCGCCGCCGGCTCAGGCGGGCTCCAGCACTGCATCCAGCGGGCCATCCGACATGGCGGCCAGCAGGGTGCGGGGATGATCCGAGTTCAGGAGCTCCTTGCCCTTTTCGGTGGGAAACTCCACATCGATATCCACCACACGCCCGTCTCGGCAGACATTGACGATGGTATCCATGCAGGAACTGAGCAGCGAGTACTTCTCATCCGGTGCGGCAATGATGGTCTGCAGCCCAAGGTCGCTCATGAACGCCAGCGAAGTAATGGTGTTCTCGGAGTCCAGCTTGTTGAACGCCTCATCGAACACCGACAGGCTCATGCCGCCCAGCGGCAGACCATCGGCACCTTCGCGCAGGCGATAGGTGGCCCCCATGGCAGCGGCCATGGCCACATAGAATGGCACCTGGTGCTCACCCCCGGAACCGGTCTTGATGCGCTGCGTCAGCGTCGTCTTGCGGTTGCCATCCAGATCCTTGACCACCAGTTCGAAGTTGTAGAAGTTGCGGTAATCCTGCAACAGGCTGCTCTCGCCTTCATCCTTCAGTACGTCGTGGATTTTTTCCAGCGCCTGATGGTGCGGCTTGTCGCCATCGTTTTTCAGGTCGAACAGCGACCCCACGTTGGCCTGGTCCATGCGCGTGTAGGCCTCAACCAGCTCGAGGATGTCCTTGAGCTCGGGGTTGGGCATCATCTCGAAACTGTACATTTCCTTATGGAACGGACGGTTCTTGAGGTGCGCATTCAATTCACGAATCAGGTCCTTGATCTTGTCGATCTGGTCGTTCAGGTGTGCCACGAAGTCGGAGCGGAAGGCCGTTTCAGCCTCCAGGCGGGCCCGTTCGGCTTTCTTGGCGTATTCGGCCAGCTCGGATTCGACCAGCGCCGCAACGGTCTTGTCGACAAAGGCTTCGAGATCCTCGTGGGTGGAATCGGCATTGATCATGTCCAGCGCCTGATGGCTGAGGCCACCGCCGTGGTAGCGGGCCTTGTACTGGGCCACCGCATCACGCACGCCGTTTTTCTTCTTGTCGTGTAGCTGCAGTTCGGCCTGGGCCTTCTTGGCCGCCTCGAAAATGATGCGCTCGAGCTCACCGGTGCAGGTTTCATCAAGGTAATCGCGTTTTTCCTGTGCAGCCTGGGCATCGAATACCGGGTTTTCCTCGCAGCGGGCACGGGCCGCGCTGTGCTCCACCAGTTCCTGCTCAAGCACCTCCACCGCCGCGTTGTCCTTGATCATGGCCGTGCGGGCTTTTTGCAGGCGATCCATCAGCTGTTTCTGCTCATCACCGGCATTTTTCTGCGCCGCGACAAGGTCGGCGATGGCCTGCTGGATACCGCTGTCATCCTGGTTGCGCAGGTCTTCGATAGCCTGGCGCTGCCCCTCGATCTCGCCGTTCAGCTGCTCCCGCTGATTCACCAGGTCAAATACCCGGCCGTTCACACCCAGCAGCGCATTGGCCAGGCTGATCAGATTGTCGCGCAGTTTTTCCAGCGCACTGTGCTGTTTGCCCAGGGTAGTGAACTCATTCACCATCTGGTCAACCTGGCGCCCCTGCACTTCCAGCTGGCTGGCACGACGACGAATGCCCATGATGGGCTGCAGTTCATTGATCGCGGTGGTCGAGCCCTCGGACTGCAGCATGCAGTCGTAGGTCAGGGCGCGCTCGTGACGCAGCAATTCGGTTTCGGTTTCCACTGCCATGACCGACCCCAGAGCCCGGTTCATGTACGCTCGCGCATGGTCACTGTCAGTATCGATAAAGTGCGCCAGGGAACCGGCCTTGTAACGGCCCAGCCAGTCATCACTCTTGGTGGTGTTGATGATGCGGCTGCCCTTGAGATGACGACCCTTGCGACGGTAAATCGTAATGGCTTCCTTGACCCGGTCCGGGTCCACGACCAGCGCTTCGCGCCTTGCCCCGAGGAAGGACTCGATCGCCACACGCCACTTGTCGTCGTTGATATCGACCAGCTCGCAGATGGGGGTCGATTCGATGCCATACTCCGCCAGCAGTTCCATCAGCTCCTGGGTGTTGCGGCGCACCGGCGCCCGCCCCTGCTTGAGCTGCTCCACGGCACCTTTCTGGTTCTGAATTTCTGAGCGCAGCTCATTGATGCGAATGACCGAACGTTCGAACTGGCGGGCAATCTCGCGGCGCACGCCGTCCACATGTTTCTTGAGCTGCTCCAGGTTGTTGTCGACCTCGACCGGCGATTCGGGCCAGAGATCGGCCATCATGTCGCCGCCCTCGCGCCACAGACTGACCGACTGCTGGATGACAGGGCGGAAGTTTTCCGGCATCAGCTGCTCGAAGCTGGCAAAGCCCACTGTCGTGCGCAGCACGCTGTGAACATGCGCAATACGATCCTTGATGCCACCGAGTTCATGCTGACGTGCGGTGACGGCGGACTCCAGCGCCTTGATCTGATGGGCACTGTCGGTATTGTTCAGGCGAGCCCTTGCATCGGCCAGTTCCTGCATGACCTGGTTGAGCTGGTCGGCCTTTTGCTCCAGTTTCTGCTGGTAGCGGGCTTCTTTTTCCTGGTTTTCTTCCAGACGTTCCGCGGCCGCTTCCTTTTTCAGGTCGGTGTTCTCGAAACGCGACTCGTGCACCACCCACTCGTACTCGACGGCATTACGCACATTACGGGCAATGCCACGGCATAGCTCCTGCACCTTTTCGAGCTCTTCAATACGGCGGGAGACTTCCCGCGTCTTGTGCTCCATGGCGCGATATTCGTCGAGCGACTTTCGAAAGGCGCCGACATGCACGATGCTTTCGTCCAGCACGAACTCGCGGATAAAGCGGGTCGGACTGTCGATGGGCAGAAACTTCAGCGCATTGCGGAAGTTCTTGACGAACTTTTCATCATCATTGGGCATTTGCGGATCATGACTCAGGTGCGTGACCATTTCGCGAATAAAGCGATTGGCACGCTTTTCGAGCACCATGTCCGGACACGCCTTGAGCAGACTGGCGCGCACATCGCTCCAGGCCCTGGGGATACGCCCCTCACCCTCGCGACGGGTGAAATCATCCAGCGATACGGAGAAATCCTGCAGAATAAAACGCCCCAGGATATCTTCGTCGGCCGAAGCGGTGGAGGCACTGATAGCAATGCCCACACAGCTTTCCCGCGCGGTTTCGGTATCGAAAAAGCTCAGCGCCATGTAACTGATGGCATCTTCACGGGCGTTACCCTTCTTGCCGCTGTCATCCATCATCCCCAAGCAGTATGTACGCAGGCTGCGCTCGCTCTTTTCCCCGGCCGAGGCGTTAAAGCTCAGGTAGCGCTTGTGGCCGCCCATGAGAACGGTCTGAATCGCATCCAGCAGGGATGATTTGCCTGAGCCATTGGGACCGACGATGGCGACATTGCCCTTGATCGGAATCTCTATGGCACCGAGCACATACCAGTTAACCAGAACAATTCTATTGAGCTGCTTCATCAGCGGCCTCCTCGGCAGGCGCCATTTCATCGCGGGAGTCCGCGTCACACAGGGCTTCCAGCTGGCCAACGAAGTCCTCGACCACCACCTGACGAATGGTGGGATTGATGCCCAGCGGGAGGTTTTTCGGTTCGGTTTCCAGCGGCTTGCCACGCTCGATCAGGCCGTGACGCGAGAACAGCGACAGCACTTCCTTGAGACGGGTTTCGTTGGGAATTTCCTTGCCCGTCAGG
>JBFGZM010000031.1:0-17265 GCA_041586815.1 Marinobacterium sp.
CGCCACTGTGCCTGATCAATCGTTTCTTCCGCCAGGTACCGCTCCAGCAAGATGTCGTCTGTTTCGCAGATCGCTTCCAGCAACTCCCGCCGAGCCTCGAGTGCCTCCGGTAGCAGGGTATCCGGCACCGGCTCATATTGCGGGGAAGCACCGTCGTCGCCTGACCAGCGAATCAGCTGCATGCCCAGCACATCAATCACACCCGCAAAGGCGTTTTCGGCCCCCACAGGTATGTTCACCGCCACGGGTGTCACATGCAGGCGCTCACGGATGCTGGCCAGCGCCTGCCCAAAGTCCGCCCCGATACGATCCATCTTGTTGATAAAGCAAACGCGAGGCACTCGATAGCGCTCCGCCTGGCGCCACACGGTTTCGCTTTGGGACTCGACACCGTGAACACCATCGAACACCACCACGCCACCGTCCAGCACCCGCAAGGCACGCTGGACTTCGGCGGTAAAGTCGATATGCCCCGGAGTATCGATAATATTGATCTGGTGATCACGCCACTGGGCGGTAATTGCTGCCGAGACAATGGTAATCCCACGCTCGCGTTCCTGATCCATCCAGTCGGTCGTGGTCGTGCCCTCGTCCACGGAGCCCAGTTTGTGGGTAATGCCACTGTAAAACAGCATGCGCTCAGTGGCCGTCGTCTTGCCCGCATCGATATGGGCAATGATGCCAATGTTACGGATCTTGTCTGGTTCGAAATGCCGCCGGTCCATGAATCCCCCCAGCCCGAGGCTGTCTGGATTGTGTCGGAACACCCGGGGCTTTCAAGCCGGACACCGGGCGCTACTGAAATGCCCTGGGGGGATTTTGCAAAGCACGCGTGACATTGCACCCGCATGGCCAGAGACAGGAAATTGCTATCCGGCTGCGCCGCCTGCACGGCGCCTATCGCGTTCATCCACTGTACAGAAGCATGCCTCAGTATTGCATCAATCCGGCTATTTACCGCCATTGGCGCCCAGGAATATGCATGGCGGGCGCAGGAGCAGGGAACCCGAGCACAGGACTCCCCCATGGCACATTCATGGCGAGGATACGGGTGAAAAGCTAGACTTGCAGATAGAGGCGGAAGTATCCACTCTTCGGCTCACTGATGACCAATCGATGGAGACACCCCATGTCCGATCTCAATCACAGCCTCTATGAAGATTTCCCAGAGCATGCCGCCCGCATTCGCCAGCTGAAGGAACAGGATGCAACCTTCGCCCGACTGGCCAGCGAATACCACAAGCTTGATCACAGTGTGCGCGGTCTGGAGATGCGTAACATTCCGACTACCGATGACAATTTTGAACAGATGAAGCGACGTCGGGTGCAGCTAAAAGACCAGATACTGCAAATGCTGAAGTAGCCCAGTGGCCCGATAAAACAGACCTGCCCCCTGGTACCTGAGTCCCGGAGTGACATCGCGACAGAAGCCATCTTGCATGGCTTCTGTCTTTTTGTCGGCGATGCCTTGTGGAGCTCGGCCTATTTGGCGGGTCTAGGTGCGTAGGCGAACACATCGGAATGCAACTGATCGGTACTCATCCCGTGCTGTTCACAGGCATCAAGCAGCGCATACACCATCGCCGGCGAACCGCTGGCATAGACCTGGGTATCGGCAAAGTGATCCATGTCTTCCAGCATTGCCTGAGGCAGCAGCCCGGTACGACCCACCCAGTCCGGGCTTAGTTCAGGCTCGCTCACCACCGGCACGAAATGCACGTTGGGGTGTTCCCGCGCCCACTGCTCCGGCAGCCCCAGCTGATAAAGGTCAGCGGCATCCCGGGCCCCCCAGTAGACGCGAATCTGGTTGCTTACCTGGCGGGCCAGCAGGTGCTCGACCATGCTCTTGATCTGCGAAAAACCGGTACTGGCCGCGGCAAACACCAGGCGATCATCTGCCTTCAGTTCGCTGGCGTCCAGACAGCAGACCCCCTTCGGCGCTTCGATCTGCACCGTTTTTTCCTGTTGCAGATACGCCAGCACCGCACAGGACATTTCGCTGTCTGGCAGCAAGCGGATATGGAGCTCCAGCACGCGCTCAAGCTCCGGTGCGGACGCGATGGAAAACGAGGCTTTTTTGCCATTGGGCAGGCAAATATCCAGATACTGCCCAGCCCGGAATTCCAGCGCCATGGACGCGGTCGCCGGCAGGCGCAGCCGAACCAGATACACATCCCGGTTAAGCACCTCGACCGAGGTAATGTCACAGTTCAGTTTTTTCACAGATACTTCTCCGGGGAGCTTCAATCCCTTTATCTTTAAACTAACATCGGTCAACGGTACGCTGGTACAGGCCAATGCGATCGTACCGGCTGACGCAGCACCGCCAAGCGGCGCATGCAAATGACGGCCAGGATAACGCTGCTGCAGTTCCCCTTGCGACAGACTGACCTCACAGATTTCACAGACACCGTTGCGACAGCTGCAGCGCATTGCATAACCCAGCCGCTCCAGTGCCTGCAGCAGCGTCTCGCCGGGGTTCGTCTCGATCACCCGGCCAACATCTTCAAGCAATACCCGGCGGGACTGCTCAGCCATTGAAAATACCCAGCTCATCCCAGATCGCATCGACACGGGCCTTGACCTCGTCATCCATGCGGATCGGCTCACCCCACTCGCGCTGGGTTTCCCCTTCCCACTTGTTGGTGGCATCCATGCCCATCTTGGAGCCCAGGCCCGACACCGGCGAGGCGAAATCCAGATAATCGATGGGCGTATTGTCGATCATCAGGGTATCCCGCGATGGGTCCATGCGGGTGGTAATGGCCCAGATCACGTCGTTCCAGTCCCGCGCATTGATATCGTCATCACAGACAATCACGAACTTGGTATACATGAACTGGCGCAGGAAGGACCAGACCCCCAGCATCACCCGCTTGGCATGACCCGGATACTGTTTCTTCATTGTCACGACCGCCATGCGGTACGAGCAGCCTTCCGGGGGCAAGTAGAAGTCGATAATCTCCGGAAACTGCTTTTGCAGTATCGGCACAAACACTTCGTTAAGGGCCACACCCAGAATCGCCGGTTCATCGGGCGGGCGACCCGTGTATGTACTGTGATAGATCGGCCGGTTGCGGTGCGTAATCCGCTCAACGGTAAACACCGGAAACCGGTCCACCTCATTATAGTAGCCGGTGTGGTCGCCAAAGGGCCCCTCATCCGCCATCTCGTCAGGGTGAATGTAACCTTCCAGAATAAATTCGGCACTGGCCGGTACCTGCAGGTCGCTGCCAAGGCAGCTGATCACCTCTGTCTTGCCGCCGCGCAGCAGGCCGGCAAAGGCATATTCGGACAGGGTATCGGGTACCGGTGTGACGGCCCCCAATATGGTCGCGGGATCCGCGCCAAGCGCCACCGCCACCGGGAAGGGCTTGCCGGGGTGCTGCTCCTTCCATTCACGGAAGTCCAGCGCCCCGCCACGGTGGGCCAGCCAGCGCATGATCAGCTTGTTGCGACCGATCAGCTGCTGACGGTAAATACCGAGGTTCTGGCGTGACTTGTTCGGGCCCCGGGTAATCACCAGCGGCCAGGTCACCAGGGGGCCCGCATCGCCGGGCCAGCAGGTCTGGATTGGCAGCTTGTACAGATCGACATCATTGCCTTCTATCACATGCGTCTGGCAGGGGGCGGACTTCACCACCTTGGGCCCCATGTTCAGCACCTGCTTGAAAACCGGCAGTTTTTCCCAGGCGTCTTTCATGCCTTTGGGCGGCTCTGGCTCTTTCAGCTGCGCCAGCACCTTGCCTACTTCGCGCAGTGCCTCAACGGTTTCCTCCCCCATGCCCAGCGCCACACGCTGCGGCGTACCGAACAGGTTCGCCAGCACCGGATAGTTGTAGCCTTTGGGGTTTTCAAACAGCAATGCAGGCCCGCCCGCGCGCAATGTACGGTCGCAGATTTCGGTCATTTCGAGGTTGGGATCAATCGGCTGGGTAATACGCTTGAGCTCACCGCGCGCTTCCAGCATCGCCATGAAATCACGCAGGTCTTTATATTTGGGTGAGGACATAATCGATAAACTTCAGTCGTTGCAGGGCGCCTGCAAATAGAACACCGCCTGGGGCGGAACCCTCTCAGTCTGCAGCGCCGGTGAATAACCGGACGCTCCAAACTTCAGCCCGGCTCTTGAACGTCCCTGTACTCGCAGGGCCAGCAAGTCCATGTACAAAAAAGGGTAAGCACAGGCTTACCCTTTTCCAGATCAGAAACAGCGCTTACTGGCGCTTCATCGACAGGAAGAACTCATTGTTGGTCTTGAAGTCCTTCAGCTTGTCGATAACAAACTCGGTCGCGGCCGTATCTTCCATCGGATCCAGCAGACGACGCAGAATCCACATGCGCTGCATTTCGTCTTCGGTGGTCAGCAGGTCTTCACGGCGCGTGCCCGAACGGCGAATGTTGATTGCCGGGAACATGCGGCGCTCTGCAGCCTTGCGGTCCAGGTGTACTTCGGAGTTACCGGTACCCTTGAACTCTTCGTAGATCACCTCGTCCATCTTCGAGCCGGTATCAACCAGCGCGGTGGCGATAATGGTCAGGCTGCCACCTTCCTCGATGTTGCGTGCCGCACCAAAGAAACGTTTGGGGCGCTCCAGTGCATGGGCATCCACACCACCGGTCAGCACCTTGCCGGACGACGGGATCACCGTGTTGTAGGCACGTGCCAGACGGGTGATGGAATCCAGCAGCACGACCACGTCTTTCTTGTGCTCGGTCAGGCGTTTGGCCTTTTCCAGCACCATTTCGGCCACCTGCACGTGACGTGACGGCGGCTCATCGAAGGTGGAGGCAACCACTTCGCCACGCACCGTGCGCTGCATTTCAGTCACTTCCTCGGGTCGCTCGTCGATCAGCAGCACGATCAGGTGGCAATCCGGGCTGTTGCGAGTAATGCTGCTGGCGATATTCTGCAGCATCAGTGTCTTGCCCGCCTTGGGCGGCGACACGATCAGAGCACGCTGGCCTTTGCCCATGGGGCATACCAGGTCGATAATGCGGGCCGTGATATCTTCAGTACTGCCGTTACCGATTTCCATGCGCAGACGCTGTTGCGGGAACAGCGGCGTCAGGTTTTCGAACAGTATCTTGTTCTTGGCGTTTTCCGGCCTGTCATAGTTGATCTCGTCGACTTTCAGCAGCGCGAAATAGCGCTCGCCATCTTTCGGCGGACGGATCTTGCCGGTAATGGTATCGCCAGTGCGAAGGTTAAAGCGGCGGATCTGACTCGGTGAAACGTAAATATCGTCAGGGCCAGCCAGGTAGGATGAATCAGCGGAACGAAGGAAGCCGAAGCCATCCTGCAGTATCTCGAGAACACCGTCGCCAGAGATATCTTCGCCGCCTTTGGAGTGTTTCTTCAGAATTGCAAAGATCACATCCTGTTTGCGAGAACGGGCAAGGTTGTCCATCCCCATTTCTTGCGCGATTTCCAGAAGCTCCGGAACGCTTTTTGTTTTCAGATCGGTTAGATTCATATGCTTTGGAGAAGGGCCACGAATGACCAAGTTAGGGTGGAAAACAGGAGAAAATCAGAGGTCGATACTAATGACTGGGAGTCTGAAGCTTGTCAAAGGGGGCGACAAGTACCCAGCAGTCGCAGTCAATATAAAGGCTTGGGTCGCGGCTGTCCAGACTGAAGGGCAAGAAATATAAATCGGCGGCGCCGACCTGATTTCCGCCCTTCGTATCAGAAATCAGAGGTTGGCGTCGATGAAGGCTGCCAGCTGGGATTTGGATAGAGCCCCAACCTTGGTGGCCTCAACATTACCGCCCTTGAACAGCATCAGGGTCGGAATGCCACGGATACCGAATTTCGGCGGTGTTTCGTTGTTTTCATCGATGTTGAGCTTGCAAACTTTCAGTTTGCCTTCGTAATCCTTGGCGATCTCTTCAAGTACCGGTGCAATCATCTTGCAGGGGCCACACCATTCAGCCCAGTAGTCCACCAGCACCGCGTGCTCTGCTTTGAGCACTTCCTCTTCGAAAGATGCATCGGTGACGTTAACGATGTTTTCGCTCATAGGATCCATTCTCCAAACACGCGAGGTGTTCATATTAGTGCTTCTGCGGAAATCCTGGCCCCAAATTGGCCCGGTTAGACAGGGCAATTTTGCCGGGATATCCTCAACTGCTGCCGATGATACCATTGCACATAAAAAAATGTGAACACTAAGCGAGCTTCATGACGTTTTCAGCCACAGTACAGCCAACCAGGCGGTGGGCATAAAAACATCGACAGTCATATTATTCTGATATTCTTAGGTCCTCATATTCCAGTGGCATGGTACGCACCAGAAAGATGAACGATACGCGTCTCTCCCCCGCACCAGTGACTCCCGCCCTGCTGGCGGCCATTGACCTGGGCTCCAACAGTTTTCACATGGTCGTCGCCCAGCTCGTCGACGGCGAAATCAAGCTGCAGGACGTCATGTCTGAAAAGGTACAGCTTGCCGCCGGCCTGAATACAGACAAGGTCCTGAGCGAAGAAGCTCAGCAACGCGGACTGGAATGCCTGGCTCGCTTTGCTCAGCGAGTCGCCGACCTGCCCCGACGCTCAATCCGAATTGTTGGCACCAACGCCCTGCGTGAAGCCGTTAACAGTCGCGAATTTCTCGAGCGGGCCGAAAGCATCCTGCAAAAGCCACTGGAGATTATTCCCGGACGCGAAGAGGCCAGGCTGATCTATCTGGGCGTATGCCAGACCCGCCCGCCGGAAGATGGCCTGCGCCTGGTAATCGATATTGGCGGCGGTAGCACCGAACTGGTACTGGGCGAAAAATATCAGCCACGGGCGCTCGAAAGCCTCGAAATGGGCTGCGTCAGCTTCACCCAGCGCTACTTCCCCGACGGCAAGATCACCAAGGCCTCTTTCCAGAAAGCGACCTATGCGGCATTGCGCGAGCTGATGTCGATTCAGAAGCGCTACCGGCGCATCGGCTGGAGCAACTGCGTCGGCTCCTCCGGTACCATCAAGGCCATTCGTAACGCCTGCCTTGGCCTGGGCCTCACCGAGGAACACATCACCGCCAAGGCACTGGAGCAACTGCGCCAGAGGATACTCAGCTATGACCATGTCGATGAAATTACCGAAGTCAAAGTCGAACGCCGTGCCGTGCTGCCGGCCGGGCTTGCCATCCTCTGCGCCGCCTTCGATTCACTGGGCATTCGCGTAATGGCCTGCTCCGATGGTGCACTGCGTGAGGGCTTGCTGTTCGAGATGGCCGGTCGCCTGCAGCACGAAGATATCCGGGAGCGCAGCATCAGCACGCTGATGCGTCGGTACCATGTTGATCGTCCGCAGGCTGAGCGCGTCGAGCGCAGCGCCCTGCAGGCCCTGGATCAGCTGCGCGACAGCTGGGGGCTGGACGACCCCCAGCATGCACAGATGCTGCGCTGGGCCGCACACACCCATGAAATCGGCCGGGCCATCTCCCATGCCCAGTACCACAAGCACAGCGCCTACCTGCTGCAGAACTCGGACATCGCCGGCTTCACCAATCTGGATCGTCAGCAGCTGGCGCTGCTGGCCCGCAGCCACCGCCGAAAATTCCCCAAAGACGACTTCAAGCAGCTGCCCGACAGCCGACAACAGGCCTGCCGCCGCCTCGCGGTGTTGCTGCGCCTGGCCAGCCTGCTGCACCGCAACCGCAGCCGTATCAAGCTTCCCGCCATACAGCTGCAGGCCGATGCCAAACAGCTGCAGCTAGGCTTCCCCGACGGCTGGCTCGAACAGCACCCGCTGACACAGGCGGACCTGGAGCAGGAGGCCGATTACCTCAAGGCGCTGGGGCTGACACTGCAGGTCAGCTAGCGTCCAGGCAGCCTTCGCCCGGACAACAAAAAACCCGCCGCGGGCAAGCCCGGGCGGGTTTTTTATTGCGCAGGCTGCCCTTACAGGCTCGGCCCTGCTGCTACGATGCTTTCATCGACACCTTCAAACTTGCGGAAGTTGTCGATGAACTGTCCGGCCAGGTCCTTGGCGGTAGCGTCAAACGCCCCCTTGTCCGCCCAGGTATTGCGCGGATTCAGCAGCGAAGTATCAACGCCCGGCACAGCCGTGGGCACCGACAGGTTAAGGCCCGGCAAGTGCTCGGTTTCAACGCCAACCAGGGCGCCGCTCTGAATCGCCGCGATAATGCTGCGGGTCGTCGGGATGCTGAAGCGCTCGCCCGTGCCGTAGGAACCACCAGTCCAGCCGGTGTTGACCAGGTACACACGGGAGCCAAACTCTTCGATGCGCTTGATCAGCAGATCAGCATATTCACGCGCCGGGCGCGGGAAGAAAGGCGCACCAAAGCAGGTGGAGAAGGTCGACTTGATACCGGAGCCGGCACCCATCTCAGTAGAACCCACCAGCGCGGTGTACCCCGACAGGAAGTGATAGGCCGCCGCTTCCTTGCTCAGGATCGACACCGGCGGCAGCACGCCGGTCAGGTCGCAGGTCAGGAAGATGATCGCCTGCGGCTCATCACCCAGGTTGTGCTCGGTACGCTTCTCAACGTGCTCCAGCGGGTAGGCGCAACGGCCGTTTTCCGTCAGAGTGGTATCGACGTAGTCCGCCGTGCGGGCTTCGTTCAGCACAACGTTCTCAACGATGGCACCAAAGCGAATGGCATCCCAGATGATCGGTTCGTTCTTCTGGCTCAGGTTGATGGTCTTGGCGTAGCAGCCACCTTCCAGGTTGAAGACCACACCCTTGCCCCAGCCGTGCTCATCGTCACCGATCAGGTAACGTGAGGGGTCGGCGGACAGTGTGGTCTTGCCGGTACCGGACAGGCCAAAGAACAGCGTGGTGCTGCCATCATCGCCAACGTTGGCCGAGCAATGCATCGGCAGCACGTCTTTTTCCGGCAGCAGGAAGTTCTGTACCGAGAACATGGCTTTTTTCATTTCACCGGCGTATTCCATGCCGGCGATCAGCACCCTGCGCTTGGCAAAGTTCAGGATCACGCAGCCATCGGTGTTGGTGCCGTCGCGCTCAGGGTCACAGCGAAAGCCTGCAACGTTGAGGATCTGCCACTCTTCCTTGCCCTTGGGGTTGTATTCCGCAGGACGGATAAAAAGATTCTGACCAAACAGGTTCTGCCAGGCAGTCTGGGTGGTCATTTTTACAGGCAGGTAGTGACCCGGGTCAGCCCCAACGTGCACCATCGAGACAAACTGTTCCCGATCGGCCAGATAGGCTTCAACTCGCTCCCAGAGGGCATCGAACTTGTCCGCATCAAACGGACGGTTGATATTGCCCCATTCGATTTCATCGCTTGTGCTCGGCTCTTTGACGATGAAACGATCCAGCGGCGAACGCCCGGTGCGCTTGCCTGTGGTCACGACCAGCGCGCCGGAGTCGGCCAGTTGGCCTTCACCACGCTCGATCGCTTTTTCAACCAGCTGAGCGCGGCTCAGGTTGGTGTGTACAGTATTCTCAGTTTCTATGGTCATTACTGGATTCCCTTGGCATAGGCGCCAATAACGCTACCTGTCTAGCAGATGCTGTCGTGCAGATGAAAGACCCAATCGCGCCCCATTCGCGGTTATAGTATTTTTTTGGGGAGGCGCATTATCGCACAAAAAATAACACCTTGACTATTCCATGAACGGCGCCGCCCCAAGGCCTGCGCCTCAGTGCAGCAGATCGGAGCGGGGAACATTTGCACTGTCCGAAAACATGCTCAGAATATCCGTTTCATCAAAGCTGTGGTGCTCATTGCAGAACTGGCAGCTCACACCGACCGCCCCTTCTTCTTCCACAATCGCCAGCAGTTCTTCACGGGTCATGAACTGCAGCGCATTGCCACTGCGCTCACGGCTGCAATCACAATGGAAACGCAACGGCCTCGCGTCAAACAGACGACAGTTTTCCTCGTGGAACAGTCGATACAACAGAGTTTCATTGTCCAGAGTCAGCAGCTCTTCGGATTTCAGCGTGGCACCGAGCTGGCTGATGTGGGACCAGTCTTCGCTCGCGGTACCTGCCGCCGGCATGACCTGCAACAGCAAACCCGCTGCGCGTTTGCCATCCGCCACCAGGTGTACCTGGGTAGGCAGCTGTTCGGACTGGCTGAAGTAGTTCTCGATGCAGCGCGCCAGGGTTTCGCCTTCCAGTGGCACGACGCCCTGATATCGACGCCCCTGGGCAGGTTCAATGGTAATCGCCAGGCGACCGTTGACCAGCAGTTCGTTGAAGGCCTGCTCCTGCGGGATTTCTCCTTCATAGCGTGCGATGGCCCGCAGGTCCTGCTGATGGTTGCACTCCGCCATCAGCATCTGCACCGCGCCTTCGCCGGCGGCCTGCAGAATCAAGCGGCCTTCGAACTTCAGTGTCGAACTCAGCAGGCTTACGGCTGCCAGCATTTCGCCCAGCACCCGCTGCAACAGTGGCGGATACTCATGCAGTTCCAGTACCTGCTGATAACTGGACTCGAGCCCCACCAGGACTCCACGAATATCAAGTTTGTCGAACAGCACGGGCTGTATCTGATCGGAATTGCTCATCAGCGTAATCTCGCAGCAGGCGCCGCACATCAGACTCGGCAAGGAGTTCAGGTTGCGCGGTTATTCAGGTGTTGCAACATCGGGCCTCGCGCGGCTGCGCCTTTTTCATGCCGCCGGCCAGGTCCTGTTGACGCTTGGAAGAGATGTCCTGCCGCAAACGTAAGCAGAGCCTAGAGTGACCCGGGCCTCGGTGTTACCATTTCGGCGCATTTTATCACAACCGAATCGGAACCCAGCATGCACCGCGAGATCTCCATTTTTCCAGGGTCCTGGAAGCCAAAACCGCTGATCACCCTGCATTTGTGCGCCGCCGTGCTGCTGCTGGGCTATGCGCTGCCTGCCACAAAGGAGCTTTGGCGCCTGCTGGACACCAGCATTTTCTACGCACTGAACGGACTCGTCGCCCAAAGCAATGCCCAAGCCAGCTTCTGGGCCTGGATGAACGTGCGGGAGGCGGACCTGTTGCCAGGTATCGTGATTCTGCTGTCGCTGACCTTTCCGGGCCTGGGCTTTCGCCGTGAACAGCTGCAGCAGGCTCTGGTCGGTTTCTTCGCCCTGCTGTTCTTTGCCCTGGTGCTGCGCCAGCTGCTGCACGAAGTGACGGACTTGTTCCAGCTGGCCGGGCTAAGTCCCTCGCTGGTACTGGAGCCGGCACACCGCCTGAGTGAGCTGGTGCCACATATTGATGCCAAGGATGCATCAAAGGAGAGCTTTCCGGGGGATCACGCAGCCATTCTGCTGCTTTGGGCCGGCTATATCATGCTCAGCCGCCGCAGCGCGGCGTCCGTGCTGGCCCTGGTAACCGCGGTCGCCTTTACCCTGCCACGCATGGTCGGTGGCGCCCACTGGTTCAGCGACAACTATGTCGGCGGCCTATTTACCGCCCTGATTTCCCTGGCCTGGGCGTTTTACAGTCCCCTGTGCGCCTGGCTCACGGCCAGGCTGATGCTGCTGTGTACACCGCTGTTCAAACAGCTGGCACGCCTGCCCGGTATCGGTCGGCTACCGTTTTTCGCGGCCAGTCATTCGACCTGACGATCCTTGAAGCTGCGAATCTGTCGCCGGTCCTTCTTGTTGAGCTGGTGCCGCGGGTTCAGGCTGCTGCCGCCATTGAGCTTGCGTTCTGCCGCAAGCTTTTCTCGCTTGGCAATGCTCCCGGGGGTTTCGCGGTAGAGCTGCTGCGCCTCGGGGGCTCCGCGGCGCTGATCGGACAGCTGCAGAACTTCAATTTCCTTGATATCCATTCCCTGGCGAATCTGCAGCATGGCCCCTACTTCAACGAGCTTGCTGCACTTGCTGCGCTGACCGTTGTAATGCACCTTGCCGCCTTCAATCATGTCCTTGGCTGTGGCCCTGGTGCGGTAGAAACGTGCTGCCCAGAGCCACTTGTCCAGACGCACCCTGTGATCCGGGGCTTCATTCATTGTGCTGACCACCCTCTTTGAATAACTCATCAAACTGATCGATGGCCCGAAACTCGTCGATGCTGCGCGCCGGTGCCTGGCTGTCCGGTCGGACAATGGACAGCAGATGGGCGATACCGTAGCGCTGCGCCGAGCGCAACACCGGCAGGCTGTCGTCCACCAGCAGCGTGCGAGCCGGATTAAAAGGCTCCACGGCCTGCAACTGCGTCCAGAACTCGGTCTCTTCCTTGGGCAGGCGGAAATCGTGGGAGCAGATAATCGCATCGACCAGCGTATCGAGGCCCGTCACCTGCAACTTGATACTCAGGCTGTCGCGATGAGCATTGGTCACGATCACCGAACGCATGCCGCGCTGTCGCAGGCGCTGCAGAAAATTCCTTACCTGGGGCCGAAATCCGATGCGATCGGCAACCTCGCGCTTGAGCGCAGGAATATCAACGCCCAGCTGCTCGGACCAGTAATCCAGGCAATACCAGTTGAGCGTGCCCTGCTCCTGTATGATACGCTGATGCAGCCACTCCCGGGCATCTGCGGGGTCGAGCCTGCGCAGCTGCGCGTAACGCAGCGGCAGGTGTTCGAGCCAGAAGTAGGAATCGAAATGGAGATCCAGCAGGGTTCCATCCATATCGAGCAGAACAGTATCGACGGCGCGCCAGTCCAGCATTTAATCGTCCGGGGTCAGGTCAGAATTCAGTCTCAGGTACGCAATCAGTATGCCCGTAAAGCCACAGATATTGAAGGTAACCTGCGTTGCACGCAGCCGCCTGTTTCATGTTGAGGCGCTGGAATTGCGCTTCTCCAACGGCGTTGAACGCAGCTACGAGCGCCTGGCCACGCGAGGTCGCGGTGCGGTCATGATCGTACCGGTTCTACCCAACGGCGATGTAGTGCTGATCCGCGAATACGCCGCCGGGCTACACGAGTACACCCTCACCTTGCCCAAGGGGCTCATTGATCCCGGTGAAGACGCCGAACAGGCAGCCCATCGCGAACTGCAGGAAGAAGCCGGTTTTGGCAGTCGCAGGCTTGAGCGCTTGAAAGAGATGACCAGCGCCCCCAACTATATGGGACACCGCATGACAGTACTGCTGGCCCGGGAGCTCTATCCCAGCCGCCTGGAAGGGGACGAGCCCGAGCCACTGGAGCCGGTTCATTGGCCACTGTCCGAGCTGGATGCGCTGGTACAGCGCGAAGACTTCAGCGAAGGGCGGGCAATCGCGGCACTCTACATGGCGCGCTCCCGGCTGGAGCAGGAAGCCTGCATCGCGCCGGCATCAGGCTGACCCCGTTCGGTGCACAGGGAAGGGCTGAAAAACCCTGCATCTTGTGCCATGAAAAGGCGCTTTAACGGTGCTATAGTCTCTCGTCTGTCGACCCCACGGAATCGACAAACCGAGTTTTATGCTGAACCTGTCGACCTACAAAAAAGGGAAATCTCATGAGCTTTGAATTACCGCCGCTGCCTTACGCCAAAGACGCTCTGCTGCCGCACATCTCTGCAGAAACTCTGGACTTCCACCACGGCAAACACCACAACACTTACGTGGTTAAGCTGAACGGTCTGGTACCGGGCACTGAATACGAAGGCAAGACTCTGGAAGAGGTCATCATGGCCGCTCCAGCCGGCCCTGTTTTCAACAATGCCGCCCAGATCTGGAACCACACTTTCTACTGGAACAGCCTGTCTCCAAACGGTGGTGGCGCTCCGAGCGGCGCAATCGCTGATGCGATCAACGCCAAGTGGGGCTCTTTTGAAGCCTTCCAGGCCGAGTTCAACGACAAGGCCGTCAACAACTTCGGTTCCTCCTGGACCTGGCTGGTGAAAAACGCCGACGGCTCCCTGGAAATCGTCAATACCAGCAACGCCGGCACGCCGATGACCTCTGGCCAGACCGCTCTGCTGACCGTCGATCTGTGGGAACACGCCTACTACATCGATTACCGCAATGTGCGCCCGGACTACCTGAAAGGCTTCTGGGCACTGGCAAACTGGGACTTCGCCAACGCCAACCTGGCAGGCTAAGCAAAACCGGTTTGAAAAAAGCACCTTCGGGTGCTTTTTTTGTGGTCAGACGAAATCAGTCTGCATCGGGCTGCACCGCCGCCTGCGCGGCACCAGGCAGTATTAGCTGGCGTACCGCAGGCCAGACATTCTCCAGCAGTCTCGATTGGGCCGCGCTATTGGGATGCAGGCCGTCGTCCTGCATCAAGTGACGTTCCAGCGCCACACCTTCCATCAGGAAGGGAACTCGCGCGACCTGTTGCGACTCAGACAACTCTGCGAAGATAGAATAAAAACCATCGCTATACCGCGGACCATAGTTCGGCGGCAAACGGATTCCCAGCAGTAGCACCTTGGCACCGGCCTCCTGACCCAGGCTGATCAGGCGGTCAAGGTTCTGACGTATCACGGGCAAGGGGGTCCCCCGCAGGCCATCGTTGGCTCCCAGCTCCAGAATGAGTATGCCCGGTGCGTGCTGTTCCAGCAGCGCCGGCAAACGAGTGATACCACCCTGGGTCGTTTCTCCGCTGATACTTGCGTTGACGACCTCTATACCGGTGGACTGCTGCTCGATACGCTGGCGCATCAGGGCAACCCAGCCCTGCTCAACCGGCATGCCGTAGGCCGCCGACAGGCTGTCTCCCAGCACCAGAATAGATTGTGCGGCCCCGATACCGGGCACCCATAACACGAAGACAAACAGCAGCAGGCGGAACATGGACTCTCCAAAACCAGATCAAGTTGTCGTTTCGGCCCACGCGGTCAGCAAAAAGTTCCAGACTCAAAGCGGTGAGCTGCAACTGTTCGAAAATCTTAACCTTGAGGTTCGCCTCGGCGAGAGCGTTGCCATTATTGGTCCGTCAGGGGCCGGCAAGTCAACCCTGCTGAGCCTGCTGGCCGGACTCGACCAGCCAACTGCGGGTATGATCCGTCTGGCCGACCGCAACCTGGCCGAGCTCGACGAGACCGAGCGCGCGCGACTGCGGGCCCGCTCGGTCAGCTTTGTGTTTCAGTCTTTTCACCTGCTGCCGGAACTGAGTGCGCTGGACAACGTGCGCCTGCCGCTGGAAATCCGCGGCGAAGCCGACAGCGAGCAACAGGCACAGCACTGGTTGTCCCAGGTGGGCCTGGCGAGCCGGGCCGAGCACCTGCCGGGCCAGTTGTCCGGCGGTGAACAGCAGCGCGTCGCCATTGCCCGCGCCTTCGCGACCCGGCCCGATATTCTTTTCGCCGACGAGCCCACCGGTAATCTGGACAGCGAAACCGGCGCCAGCATCGTTGATCAGCTGTTTGGACTCAATGCCCAGCAACACACCACGCTGATCCTGATTACCCACGACAGCCAGCTTGCGAGTCGCTGCTCACGCCGCCTGCAGCTGCGCCAGGGCCAGTTGCTGGAGGCTCAGCAATGAGCCGGGCGG
Organism: Marinobacterium sp.; assembly: GCA_041586815.1. Taxonomy (GTDB): domain Bacteria; phylum Pseudomonadota; class Gammaproteobacteria; order Pseudomonadales; family Balneatricaceae; genus Marinobacterium_A. The sequence continues at coordinate 15,342 of JBFGZM010000031.1, forward strand.
TTCTGCGCCTCGCCCGGCAACAGGCCACCAGCAGCCTGCGCAGCCCCGAATGGCGCGCGTTGCTGGCGGCCCTGCTGGTCGCCATCACGCTAATCTCCCTGCTGACCCAACTGGGTGACCGGCTTGAACAAAGCCTCAACCGGCGCACCGCCGAACTGCTCGGTGCCGACCTGGTGCTGCGAGCCGAGGCACCGGTGGCACTGTCCGCACAGGGTGACATACGCAGCAGCCAGGTGGCGCAGTTCCCCACCATGGTCGAGGCGGGCGACGAGATGATGCTGGTGTCGGTACGGGCCGTGACTGACCCCTACCCGCTGCGCGGCGCCATTGTCACGGAACCTGCACAGCACCCGGATATCCCGGCGCCTGGCACCGCCTGGGCCGAGCCACGCATATTTGAAATGCTGCAACTCGAACCCGGCGACACCATACAGCTGGGCTACAGCGAGCTTCGCCTCAGCCACCGCCTGATCAGCTCACCGGACCGAGGCAGCGGCTTTCGCAGTTTCAGCCCCGGCCTCATCATGCGGGCCGATGCGCTGGATGCCACCGGTGTCATCGCACCGGGCAGCCGGGTGCAATACCGCCAGCTGTTTGCCGGGCCTGCCGATGCCATCGCAACGCTGGAAGAACGGCTGCGTGCGAACCTTGGCCCGGACGAGCGGCTGTTCTCCCTGCAGGCCGATCAGCCCATGACCGGGCGGGCGCTGCGTAACGCCGAACTCTATCTGCGTCTCAGTGCGCTCTTTGCACTGCTGCTCGGTGCTCTGACCATTACACTGAGCCTGCGACGCTACAATGCCGCCCAACACTCCCGGGCCGCCCTGCTGCTGAGCCTGGGGCTGGAAGGTCGCCAGCTATTGCTGCTCTATGGTTATCAGTTGCTGTTCGGCTGGCTCATGTGCGCCCTGCTTGGCACCGCGCTGGGGTTCGGACTGCAGCAACTGCTGGTGCAACTGCTGGGCGACCTGCTACCACAGCCCGTCCCTCAAGCCGGATTCGGTGCCATAGCAAGCGGCGCCCTGATCGGCCTGTTACTGCTGACCACCCTGGGCCTGCCGGCCTTCTATCGTCTGAGCCAGGTTTCGGTCGTTGCCCTGTTCCGTGAAACCAGCCTGCCCTCGGGATTGCGGCCTAGGCTGTTCCAGTTGCTGGGCCTTGGCATGCTGGCAGTGCTGATGGCAATTTATATCGAATCGCTCACCCTGGCCCTGATGCTGCTCGGCGCCCTGACCCTCAGTGGACTGGCCGTTGGGGTGCTGGCCCAGGCGCTGCTGCAGCGCCTGGCCGAGGGCCTGCGCCACCGCTTGCGCCTGGGCAGCCTGCTGATTCTGCGCATCCGCCAGCAACGCAAATGGCACCGGCTGCAAGCCGCCACCATGACTCTGCTGCTAACCCTGCTGGCAACCCTGATCATTGCCCGTGGCGACATGCTGCAGCAGTGGCGCACCCAGTTTCCGCCTGATACCCCAAACTACTTCCTGATCAATATCCAGCCCTGGGAAAAAGCGCCTCTGGACCAGCTGTTTGCCGACAATGAGCTGAGTCCCGCGCTGTATCCCATGATCCGGGGTCGCATCAGCAGCCTGAATGGTGCCCCCCTGGCCGAAGCTCCGCTCACTCCGGAGCAGCGTCGACACAATGCGCTGCGGCGCGAGCTCAACCTGACCTGGACCGAGCAGATGCCCGGTAACAACAGCCTGCTCAGCGGCAACTGGTGGGAAGGTACGCCAGACGAACCACAGATCTCGGTGGAGCAGGATCTGGCCCAGGCGCTTGGCGTCGAAACCGGCGACAGCATTGGTTTTCAGATCGGCAGCCAGATGCTGGAAGCACGGGTCAGCAATATCCGCGCGGTGCAGTGGGAGTCCTTTACGCCCAACTTCTACGTGATCTTTTCACCCGGCGCGCTCGACAACCTGCC
>JBFGZM010000032.1:0-17260 GCA_041586815.1 Marinobacterium sp.
CCTGGCTGAACAGCTGCTCCGCTTGCGGATAGTGCTTTTTCAGCTGATGCAGCCACTGCTTGAGACGACCATGTACATAACCGCGCACCTTGTCGGCGACGATCTGGTCAAAATAATCGAGCAATACGCCCTGCATCTCGAACCAGTCCATGCCGGCTTCAGCCTCACCCTGCAAACGGCGCTTGATGGACCGGGCCAGATCCGGCCTTGATATCAGTCCGCGCCCGATCATCACATCGCGACAACCGCTGACGTCGCGACAGCGCTGATAATCATCCCAGCTCCAGACTTCGCCATTGGCGGTAACAGGGATAGGAATCGCCTCACGAATCCGGGCGATATACTCCCAGTAAGCCGGCGGGCGGTAGCCCTCCACCTTGGTGCGGGCATGCACGGCCAGCCCATCGGCGCCTGCCTCGAAAATCGCCCGGGCATTGTCCAGTGCCAGCGCCTTGTCGCTGTATCCCAGGCGCATCTTGGCCGTAACCGGAATATGCGCAGGCACTGCGCCTCGCACAGCCGCCACGATGTTGTGCACATCCATCGGCGTCTCCAGCAGCACGGCGCCACCACGGTTGCGGTTGACCGTTTTGGCCGGACAACCGAAATTCAGGTCAATGCCGGGCGCACCCAGTGCCGCGGCACGCTCGGCGTTGGCCGCCATCAGCTCGGGATCACTCCCCAGCAGCTGCACGATCACCGGCACACCACTTGGTGTGGTACCGCCACGCAGCAGCTCCGGCGCCAGACGATAGAAGACGGAATCCGGCAACAGATTCTGGCTGACGCGCACAAACTCGGTGACGCACAGATCGATGCCACCGATGCGGGTCAACACATCGCGCATCAGGTAATCGACAACGCCTTCCATCGGAGCCAGTATGATTTTCACGTATCAATCAACTAAACAGTGGAAAACCGCATATTATACGGTGATCGGATTCAAGAGAGGGAGCTATGCGACTTTTTGTGGCCATCGACCTGCCCGACCCGCTGCAGGATGTCATCGCCCGCCTGCAGCACCCCGTGCGTCATCTGCACTGGACGCCCCCCGAGCGACTGCATATCACGCTGCAGTTTCTCGGCGAACAACCTGATGCACAGCTCGAAGGCATCTATGGCGCACTGGAGAGCGTCGAATTCGAACCGCTGAGTCTTCGTTGCGAAGGTATCGGCCAGTTTGCATCCGGCGTTATCTGGCTCGGTGTTGATGCCACGCCCGCGCTGGACCAGCTGCAAAAATGCATAAGCCGGCAACTTCACAAGGCTGGTGTACCCCTGCAGCAACGCCGCTTCATACCCCATATCACCCTGGGAAGATGCCGAAGCAACCGCCTGGGCACCGTGCTGGAACATGTCGCGGCGCGCTTTTACGGTCATTCATTCAGCTTTGATTGCGACCAGTTCAGCCTCAAGAGCAGCGTGCTGCGCCCCAGCGGTGCATTGCACCAGGTGCAGGCACAGTTCTGCAGCCAGAACGCCTGATACCGGCGAGTCGGCCACTGTGATCAGAGCGCCTCGAGACCCAGCTGCAGATCTGCCTGAATATCGGCCAGATCTTCCAGCCCCACCGACACCCGGATCAGGTTGTCCCGAATGCCCGCGCGGGCACGGTCATCTGCCGTCATGCGACCATGAGTGGTGGTCCCCGGGTGGGTAATGGTGCTCTTGGCATCGCCCAGGTTACCGGTAATCGACAGCATGCGGGTGGCATCAATAAAGCGCCAGGCTGCCGCCTGATCCCCTTTCACCTCGAAGGAGACCACGGCACCAAAGGCACGCTGCTGGCGCTTGGCCAGCTCGTGCTGCGGATGCTCGGGCAAGCCTGCGTAGTAGACGTGCTCGATACCGGGCTGTGCATCCAGCCATTGTGCCAGCGCCAGGGCACTGGCGCAGTGCGCGTCCATGCGCAGCTTGAGGGTTTCCAGGCCCTTCATGAAGACCCAGGCATTAAACGGACTCATGCAGGCACCACCGGTGCGGATAAAGCCGAACACCTCTTCCATCAGCTTGTCGGGGCCCACCACGGCACCACCGACACAGCGCCCCTGGCCATCCAGGAACTTGGTAGCCGAATGGATCACGATGTCGGCGCCCAGCGCCAGTGGCTGCTGCAGGGCCGGTGTACAGAAGCAGTTGTCCACCGCTACCAGAATATCGTGCTCGCGGGCGATCGCGGACACGGCCGCTATATCTGCCAGCTGCGCCAGCGGATTGGACGGCGATTCCAGAAAAAACAGACGGGTCTGCGGGCGAATGGCTGCGCGCCAGTCGCTATTGTCGGTCGGATCCACATAGGTGGTTTCAATACCGGCACGGCTCAGGTACTTGTCGAACAGGGACACGATGGAGCCGAAGACACTGCGAGAGCACACCACATGATCACCCGCCTTGAGCAGCGACAGCACTGCACTCAGTATCGCCGCCATGCCGGATGAAGTCGCGACCGCACGCTCGGCGCCCTCAAGCGCCGCAATGCGCCGTTCAAAGGCCTGTACCGTGGGGTTGGTGAAGCGGGAATAAATATTACCCTCTTCCTCGCCACCAAACCTGGCAGCCGCCTCGCGGGCGCTGGAATAGACAAAGCTGGAGGTCGTGAAAATCGGATCTCCATGCTCGCCCTCGTCCGTACGCTGCTGGCCCGAACGTACCGCCAGGGTAGCAAACTCGTAGCCTGACGCATCAAACTGGATGCGTTCTTCGCGCTCGAATTTTTTCATGCTGCGCGGTACTCCATGTTATTCAATTTTAGTGTGCAGATCAGCGGACTCATTGCTCTCGATATCCTTGTCGCCATCCGCCATGGCAGCATCATTACGTTTCGCTTCAAGACGCGCCAGGTAGTCGCCATCCACATCACCGGTGACGTATTTACCGTCAAAAACGCAGGTATCGAACTCGCGAATTTCCGGGTTGCCGGCGCTTACGCAGGCTTTCAGATCGTCCAGGTCCTGGAACAGCATCCAGTCGGTACCGATGTACTCACCCACTTCATCTTCGGTACGACCATGGGCAATGAGCTCGGTCGCCGCCGGCATGTCGATACCGTATACATTGGGGTAGCGGACCGCCGGCGAAGCCGAGGCAAAGTACACTTTCTTTGCCCCCATGTCCCGCGCCATCTGCACGATTTGCTTGGAGGTGGTACCGCGCACGATGGAGTCATCCACCAGCATGACTACCTTGCCGCGGAACTCCATCTCGATCGGGTTCAGCTTGCGGCGCACCGATTTCTTGCGCTCGCCCTGGCCCGGCATGATGAAGGTGCGACCGATATAGCGGTTCTTGATAAAGCCTTCACGGAAGTCCACCTTGAGGGACTTGGCCATTTCCAGCGCCGCGGTGCGACTGGTGTCGGGAATCGGGATAATGACGTCGATATCATGATCCGGACGCTCGCGCAGCACCTTGGCGGCAAGCTTTTCTCCCATCAGCATGCGGGACATGTGCACATTGACGTCATCAATGATGGAATCGGGCCGCGCCAGATAAACATACTCGAACAGGCAGGGCGCGTAGCGGGTGTTGCGTGCACACTGCAGGGTGTTCACATTGCCGTCCATGTCGATATAAATGGCTTCACCGGGCTCGATATCACGCACGCGGGTAAAGCCGCACACATCCAGCGCCACGCTCTCGGATGACACCATGTACTCTGTGCCGGCTTCGGTTTCACGCTTGCCGTAGCACAGCGGGCGAATGCCGTTGGGATCGCGGAACGCCAGAATACCGTAACCGGTAATCATGACCACCACCGCGTAGCCGCCGGTGCAACGCTCGTGCACGCGCTTGACGGCGCTGAACATGTCATCGGCATTGGGCTGCAGTTTGCCCTGGCCCTGCAGTTCATGGGCGAAGACGTTGAGCAGCACTTCGGAGTCGGAGGTGGTGTTGATATGACGCAGATCGGCACGGAACATCTGATCAGCCAGTTCTTCGGCATTGGTCAGATTGCCGTTGTGGGCCAGGGCTATGCCGTAGGGCGAGTTGACATAAAACGGCTGCGCTTCGGCGGAGCTTGAGCTGCCCGCGGTAGGGTAGCGCACATGACCAATACCGGCGTTGCCGGCAAGACGCTTCATGTGACGGGTGCGGAATACCTCGTTTACAAGGCCGTTATCCTTACGCAGAAAAAACCGGTTGCCCTCACCGGTCACCATGCCGGCCGCATCCTGCCCCCGGTGCTGCAACACCGTAAGAGCATCGAAAATCGTCTGATTAACGTAGGACTTGGCAACAACGCCGACAATACCGCACATGTAACGCACCTCAAACCAGTTCAGAAAAGCCTTGATGAATCCTGCTGTGACGGATGTTCAACTAGCGTCCAACATTCCATATTGCGCGCACGACGTCCTGCGCCAGATCACGTGTCCAGGATTCCATTTGAATAAAATGAGGGATAAGACGCGAATCGTGCCACCAGGGATCCTGAGTCGCGGGGGTAATGCCTAACAGCGCTACCAAGACCACAATCAGCAAAGCCCCACGGGCAAGTCCGAAACCTATTCCAAGTATACGGTCGGTGCTACTCAGCCCGGTGGCCTGCACCAGCGCCACAATCAGAGTGCTGATCAGCGCACCGACAATCAGGGTAGCCAGAAAAAGAATACCAAAGGCCACGGCGACACGCGCCGAAGGCATTTCGATGTAGTCCTGCAACACCAGGCTCAGGGGAGCCGTGAAGAGTCGCGCGACAATGAAGGCCGCTACCCAGCTTGCCAGGGACAGAGCCTCCTTGACGAAGCCCCGTTTCAGGCTGAAAAGTCCTGAAATGGCGATGATAGCGATGATGGTCCAGTCAGCCCAGTTCATGTTCCCGATCGGATCCTTTAAACAGCGCGCATTCTAACAGAGGGCCTGACACAACCCAATGCTCACTGAGTGGTAAAACGCACGATAATGCCGTTGAGGTCAAAATCCTTCTTGAGCTCTGCCTGCAGGGCTTCAAGCTTGGTTCGCTGAATGTCGGGCCCGACGTAGACCTTGACCAGGTCGCCGATGCGCCGCGTATACACCTTGTGACCGGAGCCGACCAGTTTCTTGCGCAGGGATTTGGCATTGGCCTCATCCTTGAAGCTCGCCAGCTGCAGCGTCCAGGCTACCGGTACGTTTTGCTCATCAAGCACCGGCGTGTCAGTACTCAGCGCCAGATCCGGCGTTTGGGTCTGCACATCCTGCACCGGCAATACCGCCTCACCCATGGGCTCTATCTCCCGGGGCTCCAGCGCCGGAGCCACATCCTGGGTATCCGGCAGTGCCGCGATCTGCGGCTCGATCGTCACTATTTCAACCGCCGCCGGCCCCGGCGGTATATTGGTCGGCAAATGTCGCTCTCGATAGCCTTCACCGTCAAAGAACAGCGGAATAAAAACCAGCGCCGCAACCAGAACCGCCGCTGCGCCGACCAACCGCTGTCGGAGTCCGTCATTCATGACCCTGTCCTTTCATTCAAGCTCGCTCTGATTTTCAATCGACTCGACCTTTTGCACCGCACTGCGCCCTGACCATCCGGCGACGCACTGACTCAGCCCTGCAGTTCAAGCGCCGCGAGCGCCTCGCTTACGGTAAAGAAGGAACCTGCAATCAATACCCGGTCCCCGGCCTTGAGCTTGTGCCGCAGCGCCGACAGGGCCGAAATGACATCCGGATAGGCGTCACAGTGAGCCGCAGGGTCCAGCTCACGCAAGCGCCGTACCAGAGACTCTGCACTCTGGCCACGGGGGCCGCCAAGGCTCGCGAAATGCCAGTACTGCCCTACCGGTTGCAACGCCTTGAGTACACCGGTTACGTCCTTGTCGCTGAGCATCCCCAGCAACACATGCAGGCGCCCCTCGACGGGAGACGCTGCCAGGCGTCCGGCAATATACTGCGCCGCCTGGGGATTGTGTGCCACATCCAGAATATACTCGTTACCGTCGAGCATCAGCCGCTGCATGCGCCCGGTCATGCTGGCACCGCGCAATGCACTCTCGATCGCACCACGCTCGGGCTGCGCGAGCAGCAGGTGCAAGACCTGCAGCGCCGTGGCGGCATTGGGCAATGGCAGGCCTGGCAATGGCAGATCTGCCAGCGCAACTGCGTTGCCCTTCAGATCGCGACCCTGCCAGCACCAGGACGACGCCTGCACCTGGTAGTCAAAACTGTCGCCAACCTGGTAAAGCTGTGCACCCAGCTCTCTGGCAACCTCGGCCAGGCTGTCGGGCGGCTCGGCATCACCCGAAACGGCCGGCGCATCGGCACGGAAAATACCGGCTTTCTCGCGCCCGATCAGCTCCCGCGTATCCCCGAGCCAGTCGGTATGATCCAGTCCAATACTGGTGACAACCGCAACCTGGGGATCGATGATATTCACCGCATCCAGACGGCCGCCCAGGCCCACTTCGAGCAGCACATAATCCGGCGCCTGCTGCGAAAAAACATGCAGCGCCGCCAGGGTGCCGTACTCAAAGTACGTCAGTGCAATATCGCCCCGAGCCGCTTCTATCGCTGCAAAGGCATCACAGAGCGCCGCATCGGCCACTTCCGCACCATCCATGCGCACGCGCTCGTTGTAGCGCAGAAAGTGCGGCGAGCTGTAACAGCCAGTACTGTAACCGGCATTGCGCAGCATGTGCTCGAGAAAGGTCTGGGTCGACCCCTTGCCGTTGGTGCCGGCGATGGTCACTACCGTGCTGCGGGACAGGTCCAGCGCAAGCCGGGTTGCCACCTCCCGCACACGGTCAAGTCCCAGTTCGATATCGCTGGGATGACAGGCCTCGATACGCTCAAGCCACGCACTTAAAGTTTCAGGATTACCGGATACCATCAGTCTCTACCCGCCAAAAGCTAAACCGGGGCCGCCGGGCCGCCGATCCATGATCAGACACCCCGCGACCCCGTATTCAAATTACGCTGAATCAGGCTTCGCTGTAATGCGTAAGCTTGCGCAGCAGCGAGCTGACACGCTGGCGCATTTCCTTGCGGTGGATGATCATGTCCACCTGACCGTGCTCCAGCAGGAACTCGCTGCGCTGGAAACCTTCGGGCAGCTTTTCACGTACCGTCTGCTCGATCACGCGCGGGCCGGCAAAGCCGATCAGGGCCTTGGGCTCTGCAATGTTCAGGTCACCCAGCATGGCAAGGCTTGCCGAGACACCGCCGTACACAGGATCGGTCAGCACCGAGAAATACGGAATACCGAGCTGGCGCATTTTTTCCAGCGCCGCGCTGGTTTTGGCCATCTGCATCAGGGACGTCAGCGCTTCCTGCATGCGCGCACCGCCGGAGGCGGCAAAACAGACCAGCGGAATACCCTCTTCCATGCACACATTGGCCGCGCGCACGAAACGCTCGCCAACCACCGCGCCCATGGAGCCGCCCATGAAACGGAATTCGAACGCCACGGCCACCACCGGCATGCCTTCAAGCTCGCCACGCATGGCGACCAGGGCGTCTTTCTCGCCGGTTTCCTTCTGGGCGGCAGACAGGCGATCCTTGTACTTTTTGGAGTCGCGGAACTTGAGACGATCCACCGGCTCAACTTCGGCACCGATTTCACGCAGGGTGTCGGCATCCAGGAACATTTCCAGACGCTTGCGGGCACCCACACGCATGTGGTGATTGCACTTGGGGCAGACGTTCAGGTTTTTGTCCAGCTCCGGGCGATAGAGTACCGCTTCGCACTTGGGGCACTTCTTCCATAATCCTTCAGGCACATTGGACCGACGGCTCTCGGCATTGCGAGCCAGTGAAGGGACAATTTTTTCCAGCCAGTTACTCATTTTGCTCCATCCCCTGTGCGGGAAAACTGTTCAACGATATTCAGGCGTCCATGGCGGCACGCATGCCGGCAATGATTCGGGACACCTGTTCGGGAATCTGTTGCGGCTGTGCCGCCAACTCGGCAATGCGATTGACCAAAACGCTGCCAACGATAACGCCATCGGCGATTCGGGACACGGCCTGGGCCGACGCATTATCACGGATACCGAAGCCCACACCCAGCGGCATGTCGGTATGACGGCGTACCTGAGCCAGCTTCTCTTCCACCGCGGCCACATCCAGCGCCGCAGAGCCGGTAACACCCTTGAGCGATACGTAATAGATATAGCCACTGCCTTTTTCACACACCGACCGGATACGGGACTCATCGGTTGTGGGCGCCAGCAAATAGATCACGTCAATCTGTGCTTCACGCATGACCTCGACAAAGTCATCGGACTCTTCCGGCGGCAGATCCACCGTCAGAATGCCATCGACCCCTGCTGCCTTGGCACGGGTGGCAAAATTGGCATAGCCCAGCACCTCAATGGTGTTGAGGTAGCCCATCAGCACAACCGGGGTCTGGCTGTCGGTCGTGCGGAATTCCGCCACCATGTCCAGCACGTCCAGCATGCGGGTACCGTGGGACAGGGCGCGCTCACAGGCCAGCTGAATCACCGGGCCGTCGGCCATGGGGTCCGAGAACGGCACACCCAGTTCCAGAATGTCGGCGCCGGCTGCAACCATGGCGTGCAGCAGCGGCACGGTCACCGCAGGCGCAGGATCGCCTGCGGTGACGTAGGGGATCAGCGCCTTGCGCCCGGCCGTGTCGAGGCGAGCGAAACAGTCTTTAATACGACTCATGTCAATCTGTACTCCAGCAGTCCGCCTAGACGTCGATACCGTCAAGGCTGGCAACGGTGTGAATATCCTTGTCGCCGCGTCCGGACAGGTTGACGACGATAAACTGGTCTTCGCGCATGGTGCGGGCAAGCTTGAGGGCATAGGCCACCGCGTGGCTGGACTCCAGCGCCGGCATGATGCCTTCAACCTTGGTGAGGGTGCGGAATGCCGCCAGTGCTTCTTCATCGGTGGCATCGACGTACTCAGCGCGCCCGGCATCCTTCAGCCAGGCGTGCTCGGGGCCGACGCCAGGGTAATCCAGACCGGCAGACACCGAATGCGTTCCCAGAATCTGGCCTGCATCGTCTTCCATCAGGTAGGTACGATTGCCATGCAGTACACCGGGACGACCTGCCGACAGGGGAGCGGCATGCTGCCCGGAGTCAACGCCGTAGCCACCGGCTTCAACGCCATACATGCGCACGTCACCGTCTTCGATAAAGGGATGGAACAGTCCTATGGCGTTGGACCCGCCACCCACGCAGGCAACCAGCGCATCCGGCAGGCGACCCACCTGATCCAGACACTGCTGGCGAGCCTCACGGCCGATGATGCACTGGAAGTCCCGTACCAGCTTCGGATAGGGATGCGGGCCTGCCGCGGTACCGATGATGTAGTAGGTGCTGTCGACGTTGGTAACCCAGTCGCGCATAGCTTCGTTCATGGCGTCTTTCAGGGTGCGGGTGCCGGACTCTACCGGGACAACAGTAGCGCCCAGCAGTTTCATGCGATAGACGTTCAGCGCCTGACGCCGCACGTCCTCGATACCCATGTACACCACACACTCAAGCCCCAGTCGTGCTGCCACCGTAGCAGAGGCGACACCGTGCTGGCCGGCACCGGTTTCGGCGATCACGCGCGGCTTGCCCATCTTCTTGGCGATCAGCGCCTGACCGATGGTGTTGTTCACCTTGTGCGCGCCGGTGTGGTTAAGGTCTTCGCGCTTGAGATAGATCTGCGCGCCGCCATTTTCCCGTGACAGGCGTTCGGCATGGTAGAGCGGCGATGGGCGCCCCACATAGTGCGCCAGGTCCTTGTCGAACTCTGCCTGAAATTCCGGATCCTGACGCAGCGATTCGTAGGTGCTCTCCAGTTCCTGAAGTGCCCCGATCAGCGTTTCGGAAACGAAACGACCGCCGTAGGGACCAAAATGTCCGCGATCGTCTGGTAACTGCATCAGCGCAGCCAGTTCAGCTTTTGTCGGCACGTGCCACCTCTTCGATAAACTGTTTCAGCTTATTGTGATCTTTGATTCCCTTCGCCGCTTCTACGCCGCCACTGACGTCTACGGCAAAGGGACCGACCTGCTCAATGGCAGATCGAATAGTCTCGGGATTCAGCCCGCCGGCCAGAATAATCTTCGGCCGCAGCGCCTCGGGGATGCGCGCCCAGTCAAAAGCCTCCCCCGTACCGCCCGGCACACCGGCACGATAGGCATCCAGCAGGATACCTCTGGCACCGCTGTACTCCTGCATGGCAGCCCCGATATCCAGCTCTGGCTTCATGCGCAATGCCTTGATATAGGGCCGGTTGAACGCCCCGCAGAACGCCGCCGACTCGTTACCGTGAAACTGCAGCAAATCGACACGGGTGTGCGCCACCACCTGCTCAACAAACTCGGCCGACGCATCAACAAAAAGAGCGGTCGTGGTCACGAAAGGAGGCAGCTCGGCCATGATGCTGGCCGCCATTTCCGGGGTGACATGACGCGGGCTCTTGGCATAAAACACAAACCCCAGCGCATGGGCGCCATAACGAACCGCAGCCAGGCCGTCCTCGAGTCGAGTGATGCCGCAAATCTTGATGCGTGTGGTCACGGCGGTTGATCCTTGAAAACGCACGATAATACCAGAAGGCCCGCCACAAAGTCAGTCCGCGCCGGACAGGAAATAGGGCCCAAGGGGCGAAGGCGGCAGGTCAAAATGCGCAGGATAGCGTACATCAACAAAATAAAGCCCGTACGGTGGCGCGGTAATGCCCCCCTTGCGCCGATCCCTCGCCTGTAGCACGTCCTGTGCCCATTGGGGCGGGGCTTCGCCAGCACCCACTTTCATCAGCACACCGGCGATATTGCGCACCATGTGATGCAAAAACGCATTGGCCTGAACATCAATCACGATCAGCTCGCCAGCACGGTAAACCTGCAGTACACGCACCTCCCGAATGGGACTCTTGGCCTGACAGCCAATGGCACGGTAGGAGGTAAAGTCGTGCTCGCCAACGAGATAGGCTGCCGCAGCATTCATGCGACCAATATCAAGCGACTTGTGCGTCCAGGTTACGCCACGGGCCAGCAAGGCCGGCTTTACCGGCGCAGAACGGATCAGGTAGCGATAGCGCCGTTCCCGCGCACTGAAGCGGGCATGAAAATCCTCATCCACCGGGCGCGCCCACTGGATCGCGATATCATCCGGCAAATTGGTATTGGTGCCCAGCACCCAGGCGCGCTCATCGCGCCTGGCCCTGGTATCAAAGTGGATGACCTGATAGGTACCATTCACGCCGGCATCGGTGCGACCGGCACAGACAACATTAATCGGCTCATTGGCAACCCGGCTCAGCGCCTTTTCAACGGTTTCCTGCACACTGGGCACCCCGTTGCTTTTCTGAACCTGCCAGCCATGATAGGCAAAGCCTGCATATTCCACACAGAGCGCATAACGGACGGGGGCGATCGAAATCGCCCCCGGGGTTGTTTCTATTTCGGACTTCATGAACTTACGCAATCGACTCCATCAGTTTGCGAGCTTCCTGCTGCTGGGCATCGCTGCCTTCGCTCAGTATCTCGCTCAGAATATCCTTGGCGCCGTCACGGTCCTCCATATCAATATAGGCCCGCGCCAGATCAAGTTTGGTTTCGACTTCATCGGTACCATCCAGGAAACCCATGTCGTCAAAGCCGCGATCTTCGTCGTCCGCGCCACTTTCGTCAAGTGCGATGTCGTCATCCACGGCGCCGAGCAGTGCCTCGAGCTCGGTATCCAGATCCATATCCTCATCCAGAGTCACATCCGCAGCGTCCGAAGACGCCATGGCAACACCCTGGTCACTCGTATCGTCTCCGTCCCCCAATGCCGCGAGCATGGCTTCCAGGTCACCTTCGTCATCATCGGTCAACACGACGTCATCCGCATCATCCGAATCCGCTTCGCCCGCACTTTCGGCCAGCAGTGCGTCGAAATCATCCAGCGGTTCATCAGGCGACTGCGCCGCCGGCTCAGCCCCCACTGCGGCCAGGCCATCGGAATCCACAGCGTCGTTCGTATCGGATGAATCGAACACCAGCGCATCGTCCAGCTCGAACTCGAGCGCATCCCCGTCACCAGCCTCGCTGTCAGCGGCAGACACATCAGGTTCTGCTGCCAATTCCCCAGGAGCATCCTCGGTCGCTGTATCATCCGCCCCGGGCGCCTGCCCGGCCCCGGACGCAAGGTCTATCAGGTCATCATCGTCCTGGGAAAGATCCAGCGGCGCGACACGATCAAGCTTGAAGTCGAGTCCGTCGTCTTCGTCGGCCGAAGGGCTGCTGGCCTCGACCTCGTTGCCCGGACGATAGTCGGATACCTCTTCCTCCGCCGACTTGGGCACATTACTGGCTTCAATAACTGCACCGAGCCCCAGGCTCTCGAGCGTATCGCCGGGCTCGTCAAAGACCTCGACGTCACCGGAAAGCTGCCCCATACCCGACCTCAGATCAGCACGTTCTGCGTCAGCTTCATCCCCCGGCGCAAGTCCCAGAAGGTCATCGAGACTCTCGTCGAACTCTTCTGCGGTATCGGTAACTTCATTCCTGGGCGGCATGTCTTCTTCAACATCGCCATCCAGGCTCAGATCAAACTCATCGTCATCAAACAGCGGCCGATCCGTTGATGCCACAGGCTCAGTTGTGGCTGTATCGGTCGCCCTGGCATGCGGCGCCTCATCAGCCAGATCCAGGTCCAGATCGAGATCCAGGTCGTCCAGGTCATCAGCAACGGCGGCTTCCTTGGTGTCTGTGGTTTCCGTCTTTACCTGCGCATCAACCTTCTCCGCCTCCTGCTCGTCGTCCGCAATCCAGACAGCTGTGGCGCCAGCCGCTACTGCGGCACCGGCCAGCGCACTGTCGGTAGACTCCTCAGCCTTGGGACGGGGCGCGAGGGATGCCTCTTGCCCATCCCCGCTCACCTCATCGCTTTCTCGACGCCTGCGCCCAAGTGCAATCAGACCCACCAGCAGACCGCCAAGGACGGCACCCACGCCCGCCATATACGCGGGCGTTTGCAGCACTGTTTCAACCAGGCCGGCAGGTTCCTTGGGAGCAGCGGGAGCGGGTGGCGGCGCAGCGGCAGGCTGAGCCTGCAGCAACTGATCCTGTAACGCAGCCATTTGCTGATCCTTGAGCTCCAGCAGACGTTGCAGGGTTTCCATCTGCTGGGAGATGGCGGTTAGCTTGTCATTGAGTTCGGTATTCTCACGTTCGATCTTGTCAACCGACTCCTGAGTCACGGCAAGGCGGTTTTCCAGCTCTTCATTGCGGCGCAGCAACTCGGCTTTTTCCGGGTCTGCGACGGGCGCCTCGGCCACCTTGTCCGCCCCGGACTCATCCTGCGCCGGCACAACATCCCCCTGGTCAGGCGCACTCAGTATCTTTAGCTGCCCCTCACCGCCGGATTCCGCGCCGGGTTGCGCCTCAGCCGGGGCTAGCGGCTTTTTTTTTGAGCCGTCTTCCTGTGCAGCACCAGGCGCGGGCGTCGCTGTACCCGCCTTCCAGCGCTGCATCTGCCGGGCGACTTCGTTACTCGCTTCCCGGGGACTCAGCGCCTTGACTTCGCTCAGGCTTGGCAAGTCGAGTACCATGCCGGCCTTGAGAAAATTGATATTGGAACTGGGAAATGCCTGCGGGTTCTTGCGCTGCAGCGCCAGCATCATCTGATTGATACTGGTACCGCCTCCCGGGGAATGACGTTTGGCCAGACCACCCAGAGTATCGTTGGTTTCCACGAACACCTGAGTCTGGGGGTTCATATTGGTGCGAATATTGTTCGCCGGAGGACGCGACCTTGAAGGCGGCGCAAATACTGGTTGCGGTGCAGGCACGGTGGTGACGCGGGCCGCCTGCGCAGGCACCGGTGCGGTGCTGCCACCGACCACCGCCGACTGAAATGCCGGCGGATCCAGCAGCACGGTATATTCGCGCACCAGCCGACCATTTGGCCAGTTTACTTCGACCAGCAGATTCAGAAAGGGCTCACGCACCGGCCGAGCAGACGTTAGCCGAATGCTGCCCGTGCCGTTCTGATTGATATTGACCTGAAACTGAACATCGGAAAGCAGTCGTGAACGGTCGATACCCGCCATCGCAAACTGATCCAGATCGGCCATTTTGGGCACGACCTGCAGAGGATCGAGATCGCGGACCTGCAGCAACTGAATCTCCGCGTCGAGCGGCTCATTCAGAGCTGATTTGATTCGGATTTGCCCCAGACCCAGAGCATGTGCCTGACTGGCTCCCAGAACTCCCGCTACAGCTAGACTCAATGCAAGTTTGCGCAACATTCTGCTAGTTCCTTTTGTCCACCGCCTGATTACACCATCAAATCAGGCAGTTGCGATTCCGAATATCGAACAGAGTATTATTTATAAAGTAGGAAACGGTCAAGGAAAGCGCCGGACCTGCGGCGGAATTAACCGGTAACCCGCTTTATTCAGCAAAAAATAGCATTAAAAAAGGGCCGTAGCCCTTTTCATTTCGTTTTTACAGATCCGTCTGAATCAGCAGTTCGGCAATTTGCACCGCATTCAGGGCGGCTCCCTTGCGCAAATTATCGGACACAACCCAGAGATCGATACCGTTTTCACTGGAAAGGTCTTCACGGATACGGCTGACGAATACCGCATCCTTGCCCGTTGCGTCAGTGACAGGCGTCGCCCAGCCACCTGCAACGGCCTCGTCGATAACTTCGACGCCCGGCGCCATTTGCAGCATTTCGCGCACTTCAAGCGCACTGATCTGCTCGCGGGTTTCAACGTGCACCGCTTCGCTGTGACCGAAAAACACCGGCACGCGCACACAGGTCGGATTCACGCCGATATCGTCATCTTCGAGGATTTTGCGTGTTTCATTGACCATTTTCAGCTCTTCAAGCGTATAACCGCTGTCATCGAAACTGTCGATCTGCGGCAATACGTTGAAGGCCATCTGCTTGGGGAAAATCTGCGTATCGACATCCTGGGCATTAAGCAGCAATGCGGTCTGGCGCGCCAGCTCCTCCACCGCCTGACGGCCACCGCCTGACACCGACTGATAGGTGGCGACGTTGATACGGCGAATGCCAACACTGCGATGGATAGGCGCAATGGCCACCAGCATTTGAATGGTCGAGCAGTTGGGGTTGGCGATGATGCCACAGTGCTCATGAATGCGCTCCGGGTTCACCTCAGGCACAATCAGCGGCACCTCAGGCTCGTCACGGAAACAGGAGCTGTTATCGATCACCACTGCACCCGCCTCAACCGCCACCGGCGCATATTCGGCCGCAACATCGGCACCTGCGGAGAACAGCGCTATCTGCACCTGGGAGAAATCGAAATCAGCAACATTTCCCACCCGACGAGACTTGCCGTTAAAGTAAATCACGGTACCGGCAGAGTTGTCACTGCCCAGCGGATAGAGGTTCTCGACCGGAAACCCGCGGGATTCCAGCAGCTCGATCATGGCTTCGCCAACAAGGCCTGTCGCCCCGACCACGGCGACGTTATAGGTCTGACTCATCACATCTCCAAAAGCAGGCCAGCCCGAACACGTCGGGCTGGCGAAAAACCCGGTAACAGCTGCGCTGCACCGGGTTCAAATTGTATCACTGCGCCTGCGCAGTAATCAGTCGGCCATCAGGATCCGCAGCATGCGGCGCAGCGGCTCGGCCGCGCCCCAAAGCAGCTGATCACCAACGCTGAACGCGTTCAGGTATTCGCCACCCAGATTCATTTTGCGCACACGGCCCACCGGCACCGACAGCGTTCCGGTGACTTTGGCCGGTGTCAGTTCCTGCATGGTCAGCTCGCGATCGTTGGGCACCAGTTTCACCCAGTCGTTGGCATCGGCGATCATGCCTTCGATTTCGTCCAGCGGAATATCCTGCTTCAGCTTGATGGTGAAAGCCTGGCTGTGGCAGCGCATGGCGCCGATACGCACGCAGGTGCCATCGATGGGAATCGGCTGTTCCGACAGGCCCAGAATCTTGTTGGTTTCGGCAAAACCCTTCCACTCTTCGCGGGTCTGGCCGTTATCCAGCGGACTGTCGATCCAGGGAATCAGGCCACCGGCCAGCGGCACACCAAAGTTATCGACCGGCATCTGACCACTGCGCAGGACTTCAGCCACCTTGCGGTCGACATCCAGAATCGCACTGGCGGAATCCAGCTGATCGGCAACAGACCCGTGAATGATGCCCATCTGGCTGATAAGCTCGCGCATGTGACGTGCACCGCCACCGGAGGCAGCCTGGTAAGTCATGGAGGTCAGCCATTCAATCTGACCGGCCTTGAAGAGGCCACCCAGACCCATGAGCATCAGCGATACGGTGCAGTTACCACCGATGAAATTCTTGACGCCGCGGCTCAGCCCATCCTTGATGACATTCTGGTTGACCGGATCCAGCACGATCAGGCTGTCGGCGTCCATACGCAGCGAAGACGCCGCATCAATCCAGTAGCCGTTCCAGCCAGCTGCTCGCAGGCGGGGGAAAACGTCCTTGGTGTAGTCGCCACCCTGGCAGGAAATAATCGCATCCATCTGTTTTAGCTCGTTAATATCCTGAGCGTCCTTCAGAGCCGGAATGGATTTGCCAATATCCGGACCGGCTTCGCCGACCTGGGAGGTGGTGAAGAACACAGGCTCATCGATCTGATCGAAATCCCGCTCGTCCCTCATGCGTTGCATCAGTACGGAACCAACCATTCCGCGCCAACCTACAAAACCTACACGTTTCATTCTTTTCCCCACTGATTGGAAAGATAACAAACGACAAAAGCCAGCCTGTGTCAGGCTGGCCTCTTGCTGTCCTGATTAAGTGACGCCTGTCAGGCGTTCAGCGCACGCAACACAGCGTCACCCATCTCTGAAGTGCTGGCCGCCTGCATGCCGGCAGACATGATGTCCGCGGTCCGCAGATTTTGATCCAGCACCTGGCTCACCGCCGCCTCGATTTTATCCGCAGCGTCCGGCGCCGACAGAGAGTAACGCAACATCATAGCGACTGAGAGGATGGTTGCCAACGGGTTGGCGATACCCTGACCGGCAATATCCGGTGCCGAACCATGGCACGGCTCGTACATGCCCTTGCCATTTTCATCCAGCGATGCCGAGGGCAGCATGCCGATGGAGCCGGTCAGCATGGCCGCTGCATCCGACAGGATATCGCCGAACATGTTGCCGGTCACCATAACATCGAACTGCTTGGGTGCGCGCACCAGCTGCATCGCAGCGTTGTCGACATACATGTGGGAGAGTTCGACATCCGGGTACTCGGCAGACAGCTCTGTCATGATTTCGCGCCACAGCACCGTCACTTCCAGCACATTGGCCTTGTCGACGGAGCACAGGCGCTTGTTGCGCGCCCGCGCTGCCTCGAACGCG
>JBFGZM010000033.1:0-17109 GCA_041586815.1 Marinobacterium sp.
AAGAGGGCGTATCGTCACGGATCATGCGTACCTGCACTTCGGTCTGGAAGCGCCGGAACGCTCTCTGTAAGCGCATCCAGCAGGGCTACATCATGCGCACGCCAAGAGGGCGTATCGTCACGGATCATGCGTACCTGCACTTCGGTCTGGAAGCGCCGGAAGGTGCGTTCTGAGAATGGTTTGCGCGGTGGCAATCGGGTTGTCAATGCGCACCGATGCGGTGCCCCTTCTGCCGTTGAAAATCTTTTTGCGGGGACAGTGCTGATGCTGCTTGAATAAATTTTGGCGCCTGTTATTGTGGGCGCAGAATTCGCCCGACTGTCTAAAGGCCCAGGTCCCTGGTCCCTGCCCATCGCGAAAACGTTTTGTCTGTTCATCCGGCTCTTCACCTCTGCTGCGCGCGCCTGTTAAGGTGATGCGGTTGTGTGCGTGGAGCAGGGAGTCGAGCAGAGGTTTTGTTCATTCTGCAGCAAGCTTGCGGCCGCTATGATGCGCCGCTCGGTGTTGTGGGTGAACCAATTCTGCTTGGCAGTATCATACAGCGTTCGTAGTGGCGTCTGTGGTAGGGTCGACTATCGCGGCGAGCAATTGTTGCGCGGCGCTGTTGGCAAATCAAAGTCGAAGTGGTTCCTTCGGTGCCGATGGCACCCGGTGGTCCTGATTTTTAACTGAGTAAGCCGGCACTTTCTGGTCTGGCGCGTGAGAGGAATTTGTTGTGGTCGAGGAAATGTCGATCTGGAGTCTGGTGCTCAACGCAAGCCTTGTTGTGCAGCTGGTCATGCTGGTATTGCTGCTGGCATCTTTCCTGTCATGGATCATGATTTTTCAGCGCCGTCGTGTTTTTAACGATGCAAGCAAAGGGCTGGCGGTTTTTGAAGAGCGCTTTTGGTCAGGCGTGGATCTGGGGCACCTGTTCCGCGAAGTGAATCAGTCTCCGGATCCCGGCAATGGTGCGGAAAATATTTTTCGTTCCGGTATCAAGGAATTCACCCGTCTGACGCAGCAGCGCAACTATGATCCTGATGCCGTGATGGAAGGCATTCAGCGCAGCATGCGCGTGGCGCTGGCCCGGGAAGAGGAAAAACTGGATCAGCACCTGCCATTTCTGGCGACTGTCGGTTCAACCAGCCCCTACATCGGTCTGTTCGGTACTGTCTGGGGCATCATGAACTCGTTCCGCGGGTTGGCCAACATGCATCAGGCGACGCTGGCCTCGGTGGCGCCCGGTATTTCCGAGGCGTTGGTGGCGACGGCTATCGGTCTTTTTGCGGCCATTCCGGCCGTGATTGCCTACAACCGCTTTTCGGCCAAGTCTGAAGGGCTGCTGAACCGTTATGAAACTTTTGCCGATGAGTTCTCCAGCATTCTGCACCGTCGCATTCATTCAGCGGATTGATCGGGGGCTCGGTGGATGATTAGACGACAGAAACGCAAGCGCAAGCTCAATGCCGAGATCAACGTCGTACCCTATATCGATGTGATGATGGTGCTGCTGGTGATTTTCATGGTCACTGCCCCGATGCTCACCCAGGGTGTGGATGTGCAGCTGCCCAAGGCCTCTGCTGATCCGGTGGACAGCAAGGACAGTGAACCCCTGATCGTAACGGTGGATGAGCAGGGGCAGTACTACATCAATATCGGCAGTGCTGAACAGTCTGCGGTCACGGCCGAAGATGTGGGTGATCGAGTGCAGAAAGTGCTGGCTGCGAATCCTGACAAAATGCTGCTGGTCAAAGGCGACAAGCGGGTGGAGTATGACAAGGTGATTGGCCTGATGGCGCTGTTGCAGCAGGCCGGCGCACCGAGTGTCGGACTGGTAACCGAGTAGGTGTTGACGGTGGACAAGCGCAGTTATCTCGTACCGACCCTGCTGGCGTTCGGCGTGCATGTGGTGGTGCTGTTGCTGCTCGCCG
Organism: Marinobacterium sp.; assembly: GCA_041586815.1. Taxonomy (GTDB): domain Bacteria; phylum Pseudomonadota; class Gammaproteobacteria; order Pseudomonadales; family Balneatricaceae; genus Marinobacterium_A. The sequence goes on from JBFGZM010000033.1 coordinate 1,914, forward strand.
GTCACTGGTTTGACCATTCGGATCCGCGGGAGCTCAGGCCGCGGCATATCCAGGCCCAGATGGTTGATCTGGGGGCGGTGAGCCAGGCGCTGGAAAAGCAGACCGAACAGGCGCGCCGTATTGAGGCGCAGCGCAAGAAGGATGAGCAAAACAAGCAAAATGAGCTTGAGCAGCAGGAAAAAGAGCGTCAGCAGGAGCTGGCGGCGAAGGAAAAAGTCCTGAAAGAGCAGCAGTTGCAAGAGCAAAAGGTTAAAGAGCAGAAAGCCCAGGAAGAAATCGCCAAAGAAAAGGCGCAGCAGAAAGCCAGGGAACAAAAGGCTCAGGAAGTGGCTGCACAGGAAAAGGTTGCCAAGGAAAAGGCCGCGAAGGAAACCAGGGCGAAGCAGGAAGCAGAGGCTAAACTCAAAGCCCAGGAGCAGGCCAAACTCGCTGCCGAGAAGAAAAAACAGGCCGAGGATCAAGCCAGGCTTGCAGCCGAAAAGAAAAAACAGGCTGACGCCGAGGCTAAAGCTGCCGCGCAGAAGAAAGAGGCGGAAGCCCAGGCCGCGGCCGAGAAGAAAAAACAGGCGGAGGTTGCTGCCAAGACCAAGGCGGATGCTGAAGCCAGGCGCAAGCAGGAAGAACAGCAGCGCAAAGAGGCCGAAAAGGCCCGCGAACTGGCCCAGCTTGAGAAAGAACTGGCCCAGGAACAGCGCATCGCAGCGGATCGGGCATCGCAACAGCTGATGGTCTCGATGACGGACTACATCAACGGCGAGTTGAGTCGAAACTGGCGTGTATCGAGCGCGTTTCGCAACGGCATGGAGGCGGTAGTGGAAATTCGCCTGTTCCCGTCCGGTGAAGTTGACAGCGCCAATCTGGTGTTAAGCAGCGGTGATTCCGGGTTCGACAATTCGGCGGTACAGGCGGTGTTCAAGGTCGATCGCTTTGCACGGGTAGCGGAAGTGGACCCGCTGACGTTCGAGCGTAATTTTAGAAAGTTCAGAGTCAAGTTCCGACCGGAGGGATTGAGGTGGTAACAGCGATGAAGCAAAGACTGCTGGCGTGCTGCGTACTGATGTTGCTGGCGTTTGGTGCGCGCGCAGAACTGATGATCGAAGTGACTCAGGGTGTGGATGCACCGACGCCGATCGCCGTAGTGCCCTTTGGCTGGAGCGGAGGTGCCCCGCTGCCGGAGGACATCGCTGAGATAGTGTCGACTGATTTGCATCGCAGTGGCTTCTTTGGCGCCATGAAGCGCAGTGACATGCTCAGTTTTCCGCAGCAGCAGTCCCAGGTTTTTTTCCGTGACTGGCGGGTATCGGGGCAGAACTATCTGCTGATCGGCCGAGTCGTGTCCACCGGCGGTGAGCAGCTGCAGGTGACCTATGAATTGTATGATGTGCTCAAGGAAAGTCGTGTGTTCGGCGAGCAGATCAGCGGCTCGACGCGCAACATGCGTGACATGGCGCACTATATTGCCGATGCCGTGTTTGAGAAGCTGACGGGCCTGCGAGGCGCCTTCTCCACCCGCATCGCCTATGTGACAGCCCAGAATCAGGGTGGCGGGCGTCACCGTTACAGTCTGCAGCTGGCGGATGCTGATGGTGCCCGGGCACGTACCATACTGGAATCCAGAGAGCCGATCATGTCGCCGTCCTGGTCCAAGGATGGCAGCAAGCTGGCCTACGTGTCCTTTGAAAGCTCCCGTCCGGGGATCTACGTGCAGCACCTGGCGACCGGTAAGAGGGAAAAGATTCAGTCATTTGCCGGCCTTAATGGTGCGCCTGCCTGGGCTCCGGATGGCCAGCGCCTGGCGCTGACCCTGTCCAAGGACGGCAACCCGGAAATTTACACCCTGGACCTGGCACGCCGCCAGTTGACGCGGGTGACACACCACTATGGCATCGACACTGAGCCGACCTGGTCGCCCGACGGGCAGTCTATACTGTTCACCTCGGATCGGGGTGGTCAGCCGCAGATATACCGCGTGTACCTGTCGGACCGGCGCATTGAGCGCGTTACCTACGAGGGCAACTACAATAGTAGTGGCAAGCTGACACAAGATGGTCGTTTCCTGGCCATGGTGCACCGCAGTGCAGGTGCTGGTGCGGCTTTCAATATTGCAGTACAGGATCTTAAAACAGGACGTCTGGATATCTTGACCCAGACGTCGCTGGATGAATCGCCAACCATCGCACCCAATGGCAGCATTGTGCTGTATGCGACCCAGCAGGGTAACAATGGTGTGCTGGCAGCAGTTTCTCTCGATGGCCGGGTGCGTTTCCGCATGCCTTCGTCATCGGGTGATGTTAGGGAGCCGGCCTGGTCCCCCTACTTGCAATAGGACCCGGCCAACATTACTTTACTCTACACGTAAGCGACCAAGGCGGTCGCTTCAAGGAGCAATAGAAAGATGCGTGCGTTGAACGTTACCAAGGTTGCTGCTCTGGCTCTTACTTTCGCATGGGTTGCAGGTTGCAGCTCCACCAGTACTCAGACCGATAGCGCCGATATGGGTGGTAGCATGGGCTCTGACAGCGGTGCAATGACCTCCGGTTCGGCGGGTATGGGTGGCATGTCCGGCTCTGAATTGCCGGCTGAAGTGGCTAACCTGCAGACCGTGTTCTACTTCGACTTCGACCAGTCCACGGTGCGTGGCGAGTCTTTCGCTGACCTGGAAGCGCACGCGCGCTACCTGGCCTCCAACCCGCAGGCTGCCGTTCGCCTGGAAGGTCATGCCGATGAGCGTGGCACGCGCGAATACAACATCGCCCTGGGCGAGCGCCGTGGCAATGCGGTTGCACGCTTCCTGATGGTCAACGGTGCTACTGCCGGCCAGGTTGAAGTGATCAGCTACGGCGAAGAAAAGCCTGCTGTGATGGGGCATGGCTCGGATTCCTGGGCTCAGAACCGTCGCGTTGAGCTGAAATACGCTGGCCGCTAAGTGCCCATGACTGTATTCAGACTCAAGTTTCTGGGATTGCTGCTGGCGTTACCGCCAGCAGCGGTTCTGGCCGCGGATCCCGTGCCGGTGATTGAAATCGCGCCGGGCCCGGGTCAGAGCTATTCCAGTGGTGGTGCAGGACAGGCCTTCGCAACGCAAGAGGCGCAGCTCATGATGATGCTGCAGCAACTGCAGGATGAAGTGCGCAGCCTGCGAGGCCAGGTGGAATCGCAGCAATACGAATTCGATCGTATGCAAAAGGATCAGCTTGAGCGCTACCGTGATCTGGATCGCCGTCTGGGCGCATTGATTACCGGTGCTGCAGCAGCCCCTGTGGTTCCTGAGCTTAATTCTGATACGGCGTTGCCCGACGCGGGTGCTATGGCGCCCGAAGCGCCGGGGGCAGTCACGGCTATCGCACCTGCGATGACGGCCGATGATGATCAGGCGTACCAGGATGCTTTTGCGCTGGTGCGAGAGCGCAAGTTCAATGAGGCCGCCAGTGCCTTCGAGCGTTTCGTGCAGGACTACCCGGCCAGTACCCGGCTGGCAAATGCGCACTACTGGCTGGGTGAAATTTACCTGGCGCAGCAGAAGCTGGACCTCTCCCAGGGGGCTTTCTCCCGGGTGGTGGATGATTTCCCGGGCAGCACCAAGCTGCCGGATGCGCTGTACAAGCTTGGTGTGCTGAATCATCAGCGCGGCAATGCGGCTGAATCTGCGCGTTATTTCGAGCGGGTGATACATGATTTCCCGCAAAGCTCCGCCGCGCGACTGGCGCAAAATTTCAAACGCTAGGCCTTGTTTTGCCTTGTGGTTAGCTCGAGCCCGGTAACGCCGGGCTTTATTTTTTGTATACTGTCTACATTTTTAAAAAGCGGAAACTGTTTTGATGACTCAATCCACTCCCAAAGCCGTGGTGTTATTGTCCGGCGGCCTTGACTCGGCCACTGTGCTGGCAATGGCGCTCGATCAGGGTTACGACTGCCATGTGCTGAGCTTTGACTACGGTCAGCGCTCCCAGACCGAGTTGAACGCGGCCCGCGCTGTTGTCAGTGCGCTCGGTGTGGCGAATGACAAGCACAAGGTTGTACGACTGCATCTGGAAGATTTCGGCGGTTCCGCGCTGACGGATTTAACGATCGATGTGCCCGAGGAAGAGGTCGAGGGAGAAATACCGGTGACCTATGTACCGGCCCGCAATACGGTATTTCTCTCCCTGGCGCTGGGCTGGGCGGAAGTGCTGGATGCCAGAACGCTGTTTATCGGCGTGAATGCAGTGGATTATTCGGGGTACCCCGATTGCAGGCCGGAATTCATTGCGGCTTTTGAAGTCATGGCCAACCTGGCTACCAGGGCCGGTGTCAGCGGCCAGCCGTTTACTATCCAGACACCGCTGATGAGCCTGACCAAGTCGGATATTATTGCAGAGGGCATGCGTCTGGGGCTCGATTATGGCCTCACGGTGTCCTGTTACCAGGCGGACGATCAGGGCAAAGCCTGTGGTGTTTGTGACAGCTGCCGCCTGCGGGCAAAGGGGTTTGAGGACGCTGGTGTGGCGGATCCAACGCACTACCAGGCATAAAATTGCCTCTGGGGGTTGCATCGAGGGAGAAACACTTTAGAATGCGCAGCCCATCGGGTCGTTAGCTCAGTTGGTAGAGCAGTTGGCTTTTAACCAATTGGTCATAGGTTCGAATCCTATACGACCCACCATATTCGAAAAAAGAGGGAGCACCTTGTGTTCCCTCTTTTTTTATGTCTTTTTTGTGCTTTCTCGGTAACTCTGCATCCTGTGTGTGCCGCTGGGGGATTGCAGTGTCGCAAGAGGGGCACGATGAATGTCGTATCGGGTCAAAACAGTGACGGCGACCGTTGGCGCAGAACTGTGGTATGATCTTGCGCCTCGAAATTCACATCGGGTTTGCTGCCCCAATATTGACAGACTGACATGACGCCTATGTTGAGCAAACAGGACATCTCCGAGCGCATTCTGGTGCAGGAGCACTTAGCCAAAGAGCATCTGCCGGACGATATGAGTCGCGCCGATGTTGACCGCTATAAAGCGCGTATCAAGGCATTGCTGAAAGAAAAGAATGCCTGTCTGGTGGCGCACTATTACACCGAAGCCGTCATTCAGGAACTGGCGGAAGAAACCGGCGGCTGTGTCGCTGATTCGCTGGAAATGGCGCGCTTTGGTAACGCACGGCCTGAAACCACGCTGCTGGTGGCCGGGGTACGCTTTATGGGCGAAACCGCCAAGATTCTGAGCCCGGAAAAACGCATTCTGATGCCGACGCTGGAGGCAACCTGCTCGCTGGACATCGGTTGCCCGGCACCGGAGTTCACGGCGTTCTGTGATGCGCATCCCGATTACGAGGTTGTGGTCTATGCCAATACCTCTGCTGCGGTAAAGGCACGCGCTGACTGGGTCGTGACCTCCAGCATCGCGCTGGATGTCGTTGAGCATCTGGCAGACCAGGGCAAGAAGATTATCTGGGCGCCGGACAAGCATCTGGGCGCCTATGTGCAGAAGCAGACCGGCATCGACATGCTAATGTGGGATGGTGCCTGCATCGTGCATGAAGAGTTCAAGGCCAAGGGGCTGCTGGATCTGAAACAGGTGTACCCGGACGCCGCCATACTGGTGCATCCTGAATCACCGGAGTCGGTTATCGCGCTGGCCGATGCGGTGGGCTCTACGTCCCAGTTGATCAAGGCGGCGGCAGAACTGCCAAACCGCGAGCTGATTGTGGCAACGGATCGAGGCATTTTCTACAAGATGCAACAGGCGGCGCCGGACAAGGTGTTCATCGAGGCGCCGACCGGCGGCAATGGTGCGACCTGTCGCAGCTGTGCGCACTGTCCCTGGATGGCGCTTAACGGGCTGGAAAATATCGTTACGGCACTGGAAGAGGGGCGTGACGAAGTGCTGGTGGATGCGTCCCTGATTGATGCGGCGCGCAAGCCGCTGCAGCGGATGCTGGATTTCTCCGCCGCACTCAAGGGCTAAAGGCTCCTTCGAAAATCAATCCGGTATCACCCTGGCGGGTGTTGCTGCATGACCCCGGCGTTTGCCGGGGTTTTCATTTTGTGTGTTCAAAAATCCATTTTCAGATCTTCACGCAGTTGCTCGGCATCCAGCTTGTAGGCGTTTAGCCGTGCACGGTCCGATGCCGACAGATTTTTTTCCTTGAGGGCAAAGTCGACCTGACGCAGTGCCCGGTCAACGTCCGCCGTGCGCAGGAAATATTCGATACGGGCTTCGTGTACACGCAGGATTTGCCCGTCCAGGCCGTAGCTTTCGGCCAGGTTAAGGCGGCTGTTGGTGTCGTTGGGATAGCGCCTTAGCAGGGACTCGTACAGGCGGGCGGCGCGGGCGGGTTGCTCCATGTCCAGCAACAGTCGTGCATAGGTTTTCTGTACGGGCAGGTTATTGGGGTACAGCTGGTCGAGTTCGGCAAGGATGCGTTCGGCTTCGCTGTTGCGCCCGGCGGCGTGCAGGATTTCTGCCCGGCTGATGTGCACCGCAAGCAGCGCTTTCCAGTTGCTGTCGAGTGTGTCCAGTGCCTGCAGTGCCCGGGCGTAATCGCCTGCCGTCTTTGCCGCCATGGCCACGCCATAGAGGTCACGATTGCTGCCGGAGCTTTGCGCTGCTGCCTCGAAGCTTTCCAGGATGTCGCCGGGGCGGCTGGCATAGTGTATCTGCAGGCGGATACGGGCAATGTCGAAGCCTGGGCTTTCCCGTTGCGCGTCCGGGGTGGGTAGTTGGGCGGCACGGTTGAGGGAGTCGGCGATGCGGGACTGGGTGACCGGGTGGGTCAGTAGAAACTCCGGCGGCCGGTCGCCGTAAAAGCGCATTGAGCGCTGCATGCGTTCGAACATGCGGGGCATGGCGCCTGGGTCGAGATCGGATGACGCCAGGGTGGTCATGCCAAGGCGGTCAGCTTCCTGTTCATTCTGCCGGCTGAAGGAAAGTCGTGCCAGTTCGCCTGCGCCCAGGGTCGAGCTCAGAGCGGCGGCGCCTGCCTGGGCGTCGGCAGCGGCGACCAGAATGCTGCCCAGAACCGCAGCCATCATGAAAGGACGGTTGCGTCGATCTTCTTCCAGTTGCTGGGCAAAGTGCCGCTGGCTGAGGTGGGCCAGTTCGTGGGCCAGTACGGAGGCCAGCTCGTCCTCGGCCTCGGCGGACAGCAGCAGACCACCGTGTACTCCGATAACGCCGCCGGGGACGGCAAAGGCGTTGAGCGTCGGATTGTCGACGGTGATCAGATCCAGTTGTGGTTGCTGCAGGGCGCTATTGGCCGCCAGCTTCCACAGCAGATCTTCCAGGTAGCTGTAGACGATGGGATCTTCCAGCAGTGTTGCACGGCCACGCAGCATGCGACTCCAGGTATCGCCCAGGCGGGCTTCCTGCTGCAGTGACACGATGGATGAACTTGTGTCACCAATGGTGGGCAGGTTCTGAGTGGCCTGGCTTGCGGTTGGCACGGACAGCAGTAGCCCCAGCAACAGGCGGGGCAGTCGTTTGGGCGCTACTAGCATGGGGTTCCTTATCATCGTTCGCTGAGGGTTATCGTACAGTGCTTTATGCTAATATCCAGCTTCCAAAACGACCCGGCAAGAGGGGCAATCATGGTGAGCGGTGAATTCGATCAGGTACTTGATGCCAGCGGGCTGAATTGCCCGCTGCCGTTGCTCAAGGCCAAGCAGGCACTGAACCGGCTGCAAAGCGGCGCTGTGCTAAAGGTCATTGCGACCGATGCGGGATCGGTGCGGGACTTCAAGGCATACACCGATCAATGTGACCATGAGCTATTGCAATCGTTCACTGAGGACGAGCGCTTCATTTACATCATCCGTCGCTCCTAGCCTGCAGGGATTCTCTATGCGCAAAATTTTCGGCAAATGGATAGATCGCTACTTTTCGGACGAAGAGGCTTTGTTGCTGTTTGTGCTTCTGGCGGTGGGTCTGACGGTCATCATTACGCTGGGGCAGCCGCTGGCCCCGGTTTTTGCCGGCATCGTACTGGCGTTTCTGATGCAGGGTACGGTGGATTGGCTGGTATCCCGGGGGCTTAATCACCTCGGCGCGGTGGTGCTGGTGTTTACCGCCTTTGTGGGTTTTTTTCTGGCCCTGTTGCTCTTTGTCATGCCGGCGGCATGGAAGCAGCTCGTGACACTGTTTAACGAGCTTCCGCGCATGGTTTCCAATGTGCAGTCTCTGTTGCTGCTGTTGCCACAAAAATATCCGGACTTTATTTCCGAGTCCCAGGTCCGGGATCTGATACAGCTGGCAACGACCGAGTTGAGTCAGGCCGGGCAGTGGGTGCTGACCTTTTCACTGAACTCCCTCGGTAACCTGGTGGCCCTGCTGATCTATGTGGTGCTGGTACCCATACTGGTGTTTTTCTTTCTCAAGGACGGGCGCAAGCTGGTGGGCTGGTGGGCGTCCTTTTTGCCTGAGCGGCGTCATATGATGACCAAGATCTGGCACGAAATGGATGACCAGATCGCCAACTATATTCGTGGCAAGGCGCTGGAAATCCTGATCGTGGGTAGCGTCACCTTCGTGGCGCTGGCATTTCTCGGGGTTAACTATGCAGCGCTGCTGGGGGTTATCGTTGGCCTGTCGGTGCTGGTTCCCTACATCGGTGCGGCGCTGGTAACCCTGCCGGTGGCCCTGATCGGCTTTTTCCAGTTTGGCTGGGGAACCGAGTTCATGTGGCTGATGGTGGCCTATGGCATCATTCAGGCACTGGACGGCAACGTGCTGGTGCCGCTGCTGTTTTCGGAAGCCGTAAACCTGCACCCGGTGTCCATCATCGTGGCGGTGCTGGTGTTTGGCAGCCTGTGGGGGTTCTGGGGCGTGTTTTTCGCCATTCCGCTGGCGACCCTGGTAAAGGCAGTTCTGAATGCCTGGCCGGGTAGTCAGTTGCCCGGGCTGCCCGGGGACGGACAGCCCCAGCCGTAGCGCGGTTAATGCCGGGCCGGGGTGCGAATCAAAGTGCCCTGGCGGCCTCCAGTACGGCGTCGGCATGACCGGCAACCTTGACCTTGCGCCATTCCTGGCGCAGGGTGCCGGTCTTGTCGATCAGGAAGGTGCTGCGCTCGATTCCCATGTGTTCCTTGCCGTAGAGCTTCTTGAGCTTGATCACGTCAAACAGGCTGCACAGGCTTTCATCGCTGTCGCTGATCAGCTCGAACGGGAATGACTGCTTGGCCTTGAAGTTTTCATGGGCGCGCAGGCCGTCCCGCGACACGCCGAATATTTCGGTATCCAGCGCCTGAAACTCGGCGTACAGATCGCGAAAATTCTGGCCTTCGGTGGTGCAGCCCGGGGTGCTGTCCTTGGGGTAGAAGTAGATCACCAGGTTGCGACCGCGCAGGGCGCTGGAGTCGACGCTCACACCGCTGGTGGCTTGGGCGCTAAAGTCCGGTACGGGCAGGTCAAGTGATACTCGGCTCATGGGGATTCCTTTTTGGGTCAAAAAACGGGTACGCTTCGGGCGTGCAAATCGTATAGAATACTGGGCCTTTCTGCGAGATCAAACCCACCGTTGGCTGAGCCTGCGGGGAAATCCGATCTCGTTGTACGAGTCTGGTGCGAACAGTACCATAGACCCGAATTTGTCAGATGGAGAAAGTAATGATTACTGGCAGTATTGTTGCGCTCGTTACGCCGATGCAGATCAACGGAGATGTCGACTGGGAGGCTCTGGACAAGGTTGTCGATCTGCACCTGGAAAACGGCACCGATTCGATCGTTGCCGTTGGCACCAGCGGTGAGTCCGCAACCCTCGACTATGACGAGCATTGCCAGGTGATCAAGCGCATCATCAAGCGGGTCGAAGGGCGCCTGCCGGTGATTGCCGGCACTGGCGCAAACTCCACCCGCGAGGCCATTTCCCTGACCCGCCGGGCAGCAGACCTGGGTGCCGCCGCCTGTCTGTTGGTAACACCGTATTACAACAAGCCGACACAGGAAGGGTTGTATCAGCATTTCAAGGCCGTTGCCGAGGCCGTGGCGGTGCCACAGATTCTCTACAACGTGCCGGGGCGTACCGCCTGTGACATGAGCAACGATACGACGCTGCGCCTGGCCGGGATCGACAACATCATCGGTATCAAGGATGCGACCGGCAATGTCGAGCGCGCCCGCGATCTGGTGGCCCGGGCGCCGAAAGGCTTCGCTATCTACTCCGGTGACGATGCCACGGCAGTTGAACTGATTCTGGCCGGCGGTCACGGCAATATTTCCGTGACCGCCAACGTGGCGCCGGCCGAGATGGCTGAGCTGTGCCGTCTGGCCCTGGCCGGAGATGCCGCCGGCGCGCGGGCGATGCAGGAAAGACTGATGCCGCTGAACACTCAGCTGTTTGTCGAGTCCAACCCGATTCCGGTGAAGTGGGCCCTGTACGAAATGGGACTTATTGGTCCCGGTATTCGTCTACCGCTGACGCTGCTGGCCGAGAGCTGTCAGCCGATTGTTCGCAACGCGCTGCGCGAGAGCGGCATCATTCAGGGCTGAACCCATGATGAAGAGTCAAACGCTGACCGGTGCGTTACTGGTCGCTGTGGCGGCGCTGTCCGGCTGCAGTTACATGTCCAACAACGCGCTGTACGGCGAGGATGGGCTGGTACGAAACCGTTCCCAGGACTATGAAAGTGCCCAGGCGCAGGCACGGCTGGAAATTCCGCCGCACCTGCAGACCCGCGCGCTGAACGAACAGCTGGTCGTGCCGGTGGTCGGCGATACTGCCACGGTGCGCCAGAACGACTTCAAGGTGCCACGGCCCGAGTTCTTCTATGCAGACACCGGCTCCGAGCGCGTGAACCTGTCCCGCCTGGGTGACGAGAAAGTCATTGTTGTCGACGAACCTATCGCCGATGTCTGGCTCAAGCTGCAGGACTTCTGGCGCTTCAACGGCATCGAACTGGCAAAGTCCGATCCGCGCCAGGGACAGATGGAATCCGGCTGGATTCGTGTAGATGGCAAGGATTACAGTTTTGCCGATCGCTGGATCAAGAAACTGACCTTCCAGAGCATAGAAACCGATACGCGAAACAAGCTGCGTATCAGCCTCAAGCCTGATCCTGAAAACTACGCGCGCACCTCCATTCGCGTTGACCACGTGGCGTTTCCGTATGACCAGCAGGTCGACACGATTGACTGGAGCGGTCAGTCGACCGATGTCGGTTACAAGAGCGACATGATGTTCGACATGCTGCGCTATCTCAGCAAGGCCACGGCTGACTCCAGTGCGCAGAGCCTGCTGGCATTGCAGCAGCGCGATTCGGCTCGACCCTTGCTGGGGCGTGATTCGCGTGGCAATCCGACGCTGAAAATCGAGACCTCCATCGACAAGGCCTGGGATCTGATTGACGGTGCCCTCACGGCGGCTCAGCTGGATGTGGGTACGCGGGATCAGGAGCGCGGCATTTTCTATCTGACCTACACCACCAGCACACCGGTGGATGATACGAAAAAGGCCGGCTTCTTCGAATGGCTGCATGGCGAACGTGACGACATCAAGTTTGATACCGAATTGTTCGAACGCACCCTGGGCTTCGGCGATGCTGAAAAAGACAATGGCATCAGCTACAGCGCCAAGCAGACCGATCGGCTGGTGGAAGGAGAGGTCGACCAGAGTGATCTGGCTGATCCGGACAACCTGGCCAACCGCGAAGGCTACAAGATCTGGTTTGCCGGCAAGGTTATCTATGTCTTTGGCGACGATGGCAAGAATGGTGGCCTGAACCGCGAGACCGGCAATTACGAGTTCGTCGGTCGCTATCAGCTGCACATGAACCGTACGCGCACCGGCAGCTACCTGAGCGTCGCCACGTCAGAGGGTATCGCGGCACCGGCCCTGGTGGCAGAAGAAATTCTGTGGAGCATCAAGGACCAGCTGCCTGCAGGCTGAACATATCCGTATCAGTCGGCGCCGGGGATGACTGGTTCCTGGCGCCGGCGCTGAGTGAAACCGCATCAGTGCCGCGCTCGGCAGATGCGCTACCGACAACAGTTTGACTGGAGATTTCGATGGAAAAGCGCGCAGAGCTCTATTCCGGAAAAGCCAAATCCGTATACGAAACCGATGACCATGACTACCTGGTACTGGCGTTCCGTAATGACACCTCTGCGTTCGATGGCAAGCGTATCGAGCAGCTGGAGCGCAAGGGCATGGTTAACAACAAGTTTAATGCCTTCATTATGGAAAAGCTGCAGGCGGCGGGCATCCCGACGCATTTCGAGCGCCTGCTGTCCGACCAGGAATGCCTGGTCAAGCGCATGGAAATGATGCCGGTTGAGTGCGTGGTACGTAACTTTGCTGCCGGTTCACTGGTACGCCGTCTGGGTGTTACTGAAGGTCAGGAACTGCTTCCGCCTACCTTTGAGCTGTTCCTCAAGAACGACGCCCTTGGGGATCCGATGATCAACGAATCCCATGTCGAGACTTTCGGCTGGGCAACCCGTGAGCAGCTGGCGCGGGCGAAAGAGCTGACTTTCCAGGCCAACGTTGTGCTCAAGCAGCTGTTTGACGATGCAGGACTGTTGCTGGTTGACTCCAAGCTTGAATTTGGTGTTTTCAAGGGTGAGGTGGTGCTTGGTGACGAGTTCTCCCCGGATAATTGCCGTCTGTGGGACAAGGAAACCCGTAACAAGATGGACAAGGATCGCTTCCGTCAGGGCCTTGGCGGCGTGATCGAAGCCTACGAAGAAGTGGGTCGCCGTCTGGGCATTGACTTCGGCTGAGGCCGGATGTTTCGCTGCAATGTTTAACGCAAAGGGGCTTCGGCCCCTTTGTCGTGTCTGGTGTTGGGCAGGTGACAGAGTGCCCATGAACAAGAACAGGGAGTCAGGTAGATGAAAAAGGCAGTGTTTCTGGATCTCGAAAGCCTGGAGGATCTTGATCTGGCGGTGCTCGGGGCCGAGTTCGATGTCTTCGAGACCCATATGGCGACAGCGCAGGACCAGGTGGCTGAGCGTATCCGGGGTGCCGATGTCGTGCTGGTCAACAAGGCGCGCCTGGATGCAGCGGCGCTGGAGCAGGCGCCCGGACTCAAGCTGATCTGCATCGTGGCCACGGGTACCAACAACGTGGATCTGGCGGCGGCACAGCGCCTGGGTGTTCAGGTATCGAACTGCCGCGCCTACGGCAACGACTCCGTGATTCAGCACGTGTTCGCGCTGTTGCTCGCGCTCAGTACCCGCCTGCTGGATTATCATCAGGCAGTGCAGGCAGGGCGCTGGCAGCAGGCGGGGCAGTTCTGCTTCCTGGATTTTCCCATTTCGGAGCTGGCCGGCAAGACACTGGGGATCGTGGGGTACGGCAACCTGGGGCAGGGGGTCGGGCGCATCGCCGAGGCGTTCGGTATGCAGGTGATGGTGGCGCAGCGTCCTGGTGGGCCCGCAGAGCCCGGGCGTGTTCCGCTGGATGAGCTGCTGCCCCGGGTTGATGTGCTGACGCTGCACTGTCCGCTGACCGAGCATACCCGCAACCTGATCGATGCCGCGGCTCTCAAGAAAATGAAGAACTCTGCGTTGCTGATCAATGTGGCCCGTGGCGGCATTGTCGATGAAGAGGCTCTGGCCAGTGCGCTGCGTAGCGGTGAGCTGGCGGGTGCCGCAACCGATGTGCTCAGTGTTGAACCCCCCAGAGCGGGCAATCCGCTGCTGGACAGCAGCATTCCCAACCTGATTGTGACGCCCCACAATGCCTGGGGCAGCAAGGAGGCCCGGCAGCGCATCATCAGCCAGACGCTGGAAACGGTGCAGGCATTCAAGCGAGGGGAGGCGCTGCGGGCGGTCTTCTGACGGTTTGCGCTAAAAGGGTACCGGTGCCTCGAAGTTCAGCGTCTCGTTGCTTTGCGGGTGCTGAAAACCAAGCTGTTCTGCGTGCAGCATCAGGCGCGGTGCCCGGGCGATGATCTCGGGCGGGGCGTAGAAGTTGTCCCCCAGGATCGGATGCCCCAGTGTTTGCAGGTGTACGCGCAGCTGGTGAGAGCGTCCGGTGATCGGGTGCAGCTGAATGCGGCTCTGATCGCTGTCGCTGTCCAGCAGTTTCCATTCGGTGCGGGCGGATTTGCCTTCGACAAGATCGACGATCTGCAGCGGGCGCCGCTCCCAGTCACAGCGCAATGGCCACTCCATCACGCCGCTGTCCTCGGTGGGGCGCCCGGCCACCAGCGCCTGGTAGCGCTTGCGGGTTTCGCGCATCTGAAACTGACGACTCAGTTCACGGTGGCTGGCGGCGTTGAGTGCCAGCACCATCAGGCCTGAGGTAGCGCAGTCCAGCCGGTGTACGATGCGAGCTGTGGGGAAATCCGCCTGCACCCGGTGCCACAGGCAATCCTGCTTCTCCGGCCCGCGCCCTGGCACCGACAGCAGTCCGGCAGGTTTGATCACCACTACCACTTCGGTATCGGCCCAGATCAGGCTGTAGCTCACGGTGCCAGCTCGAACAGGGCCAGGGCTTCAACGTGCGCCGTGTGGGGGAACATGTCCATGGCACAGAAGCGTGTCAGGCGATAGCCGGCCTGGGCCAGCTCGGCGCCATCGCGGGCCAGCATGGCGGGGTTGCAGGAAACATACAGAATGCGTTTGGCCCGGTAGCCTACAAGCTGTGCAATGGCTTCGCGGGCGCCGGTGCGTGGCGGGTCGAGCAGGATCAGGTCAAAGCCTGTGCGGTACCATTTCTGGTGGCGGAAATCCTGGCTCAGGTCATTGCGAAAGAAGGTGGCGTTCTCAATGCCGTTGCGCCTGGCGTTGGCGCTGGCGCGCTCGGCCATGGTTTCGCTGCCCTCGACACCGATAACTTCACCACAGCGCGTCGCCAGCGGCAGGGTGAAGTTGCCCAGGCCGCAGAACAGGTCCAACACCCGGTCACCGGGTTGCGGGTCGAGCCACTCGATGGCACGGGAGACCATCTGGCGGTTCAGATCCGGGTTGACCTGCAGGAAGTCGCCCGGTGCAAACACCAGCTCCAGCTGGAAGGCCGGCAGGCTATAGGTGAGTGGCTGCTCTGTTTCAGCGCCGGCATATTCGCAGCCCTGGCTGCCTTCGAGGTACAGCTGCAGGTCGAACCGGCGGGCCAGCGGCTGCAGGCGGACCAGGGTGTCGGCGCGCAGGGGTTTCTTGGTTCGCAGGGTCAGGGCGCCCAGATTGTCGCCATATTGAATCTGGGCGTGGGTAATGGACTTCAGGTCGTCCAGGCCTGTGAGGGCAGCGCGCAGGTCGCGGAACAGTTCCTGGGCGCGCAGGTC
>JBFGZM010000034.1:0-17075 GCA_041586815.1 Marinobacterium sp.
CCCAGCAGCTCGCGCATCAACTGTGGACTGTGCTGATCGAACTGGCAATAGGCACCCCCCGACAGCTGACTGATGTGCCTGAAGGCACGCGCCGCTGTGCTGTCGTCGCCTTCGTGGAAGATGAATACGGGGACCTGCAGCAGGCCCAGCTCACCGGCAAGCGCACAGAGATCATCCACCGGCTCTTCCACGCAGTCGCCAATAAAGATCACCGCCTGCACTTTCTTCAGCCGGGTTTCGCTGCGGACATGTGTCAGCAGCCTGGCAATCTGGGTATGTCCGCCGAGGCAGCGCACGGCGTTCATCTGTTGCATCAGAAGATCGGTATTGCATAGCCAGTCGGTGGCATGAAACTCGCGGTAGCCGCGATAGTAACATAGCTGAACGGTCAGCCCGCCGAGGCTGCGGGTCTGTTCAAACATTTCGCTTTGCAGCGCGCAGGCGTGATCCCAGGTCGGTTCGCGGCTGGCGGTGGCATCCAGGGCAAATACCAGCCGGCCGCCGCCGCCAGAGGGCGTTTTGGCCAGCCGGTGCAAAAACTGGTCGATTTCCCGGTGGCTAGAGCGTTGGCTGAGGGATTTAGTATCGTCGCCCATGGCGCACTCCTTTTTCGCTCAGTATAGGAGAATACAGCGTTGGAGTGCGCGGGCGGGAAAAAGTTGGCGCAGCAGGCCTGCTTGTCCCAGGCAATGCTGTCCTGAAGCAGGGCAGGGGTGGGTTATCCCAGATAGCGCTCGCGCTTGCGGGGCTTGAGGTATTCCAGATCCACCAGTACCAGGCCGTCGACACAGTAGTTGAACGCGGCGTCGACTCCGAAATCGAGGAAGCGCACACCGCCGTCTTCACAGACATCACTGTACTGCTTGTACAGGGTAGGAACCGATACGCCCATGAACTCAAGTTGCTCCTTGAGCAGGCAAAAATCGGCTTTGTAGTCGCAGCCACTGAACAGCCGTTCCAGGTGCTCCTGGCTGGCAGCGTCTATGGTAAATGGGCTCAGGGAGCGGGCGAGGCCGTCATTGTCCCGGAAATAGTGGCTGTAGAACCAGACGATCAGGTCCCGTGCGGCCTTGGGGTAGCTATTGCTCAGGCTCACCGGGCCGAACAGGTAGCGTATCTCGGGGTGGCGTCGCAGGTAGGCGCCGATACCATACCAGAGGTAGTCCAGGCTGCGGCGACCCCAGTAGCGCGGTTGCACAAAACTGCGGCCCAGTTCGATACCCCGGGCAAGCACCGGTGCCATGGCGTCGTTGTAGCGAAACAGGCTGGCGCTGTAGAGGCTGCTGTCGTTGTTGCCAAGGTGTGCGGTTTCCGCCAGTCGATAGGCGCCGGCGATCTCCAGATCATCCTCGTCCCACAGGATCAGGTGGCGGTAGCTGCGGTCATAGCGATCCAGATCCCGCTTTTCTCCGGTACCCTCGCCAACGCTGCGAAAGGCAACCTCGCGCAGGCGCCCGACTTCGCGCATCACGGCTGAGTCCGGGCGATAATCGAACAGGTAGATTTTCTTGCCATCACCGGTTTCCCCCAGCAGTTCGGAGGCTTTGAGCTCCCGTTTCAGGCTGCTGCGATTCTGCGGGTGGTCGATGGTTTTTTCGGTAATGAACAGCGGGGACTTGTTGCGGGCAATGCGGTAGAGGTGCTTCTTGAGGATGCGGGCCTTTTCGCGCGTAGACAGTGGCAGGGCATCGATCTGGCTGAATGCAATGGGTTCGCCGATACGCACGTCTATCGTGGCCGATTGCTTGTTGAACATCTCCCGTGCCAGCAGCAGAGTCGAGAGCGAGCGATTGAGCGCCGAGACGCTGTAAAACAGCGACGAGTTTTTACCTCCCACAAAGACGGGCAAAATGGGGGCATTGGCCTTGCGGGCGAAATGCAGAAAGCCGCTGTTCCATTTGCCGTCGCGAATGCCCGTCAGGCCGGCGCGGGAGACCTCTCCGGCGGGGAACACAATGACCGCCTGATCATCCTGCAGTGCCTGGGTAATGCGGGCAATGTCCTGCTTGCGGGTCGCCTTGCCAAGGGTGTCCACGGGTAGCAGCAGCGGTTGCAACGGATCAAAGCTGGACAGGACGTCATTGGCAACGATACGTACATCGCGCCGTATTTCCCCCACCAGCTTTAGCAGAGCGAGGCCATCGAGGGCGCCCAGGGGATGGTTGGCCACAATCAGCACGCGTCCGGTAGCCGGGATATTCATGCGGTGCTGATGACTCAGGGCATAGCTGAAATTGAAGTAGTCCAGTACCCGGTCGATAAACTCGAAGCCGGTGCTGCCGTTGTGCTCGGCGAGAAAGTGGTTGATTTCCCGCTCGCGCACCAGGCGGCGCAGGCAGAACAGTGTGGAGCGTTTTACCGGTGCCGGTCTGGCGATAAAGGCAGGAAACTTCTGGGTAACGACCTGTTCGACATTCAGCTGCATCAGGGGTGTCCTCTGGTGGAGGACTCACACTCTATGGCTGCACTGTGACCATGCCTTGAATGTACGGTGACAGGAACATGACAGTCAGGCGCAGAGGTCGGGGGGGAGCGCCCGGGGCCTGTGGCCCAGGACGGCTAGAGAGGGTGTCAGACGGCTCCTTTGGTCCATGGGTCCTGATCGGTTGTGCGGCGACCGCGGTTCTTGCGCCGGTCCGGTTTGCCAGGCTCGAACCTGACTTCTTCGCGGCGGTCTGTGGTCTGGCGTCGATCTGTACCCGAGCGCTGTTCGTTACCATTCCAGTTATGTTTATCGTCTTCCGTCATCGTACTCTCCGTAACCGGGATGCTGCGGGGGTATTCAGGTTAAGATTAGCAGTCTGGCCTGAGATTGCATTGGTCATTCTCAGCGCCCATGGGCAGACCTTTCAGCAGAGGCCTCGACGTGGACCGAAAGATCATTCATTGCGACTGCGACTGTTTCTATGCCGCCGTGGAAATGCGCGATAACCCCGAGTTGCGGGGTGCTCCGCTGGCGGTGGGTGGGCGAGCCGATCAGCGCGGCGTGGTGGCTACCTGCAATTACGAGGCCCGTGCCTACGGTGTTCATTCCGCGATGTCCACGGCCCGAGCGCTGGCCCTGTGTCCAGCGCTCAAGGTTGTGCGCGGCAATATGGACAAATACCGCGAGGTGTCGGCGCGTATCATGGCTATCTATGCCGACTATACGCAGCTGATCGAGCCGCTTTCCCTGGACGAGGCGTATCTCGACGTGACCGGGACACAACGCTGTAAGGGCAGCGCCACCCTTATGGCCGAGGACATTCGCCGGCGAGTGTTCGATGAGGTGGGCATTCGGGTTTCGGCCGGTGTGGCGCCGAACAAGTTCCTTGCCAAGATCGCCAGTGACTGGAACAAGCCCGACGGTCTGTTTGTGCTGCGTCCCGACCAGGTGGAGTCCTTTGTAAAGGCATTGCCGGTCAAGCGCTTGCACGGGGTCGGCGTCAAAACGGCCGATAAACTGAAAAGCATGGGTGTGCACAGTTGTGCGGACCTTCGGGCCCAGGGTGAAGAAGTGCTGGTCAGTCGTTTTGGACGTTTTGGACAGCGTTTGTGGGAGCTGGCCTGGGGGCAGGATGAGCGTCCGGTACGCATCAGCCGGGAACGCAAGTCGGTCAGTGTTGAGAATACCTACACGGAGGATCTGCCAGATCTAGCGGCCTGTCTGCAGGCGTTACCGGCGCTGCTGGAATCCCTGGCGGCCCGCTATGCCAGGCTGTCGCGGCCGACGGAGATTGCAGGCGCCGTGATCAAACTGAAGTTTCATGATTTCAGCCAGACCACGGTTGAACAGGCGATACGTGTTCAGCCAGGCCTGGCGCCGGAGTTCGGGCTTTATGAACGGCTGATACGCGAGGCCTTTGGCCGGGGGCGCCGACCGGTGCGCCTGATTGGTGTCGGTTACCGTCTCAGTGAGCATGCAGGCAGTGCGCAACCCGATCAGCTGGCGCTGTTTTGAGTCGCAGACTCCGACCTGGCGTGGTGAATGTTGCGCCGAGGCTCAGGCTTTGCGGGTCAGGGCATCGCCATCAAAGGCAATACCCTCCCAGCCACTGGCCATGAAGGCGCGAATATTGCCGTGATCGGTACCCTGGGGATTGTTAACCACGTCGCGGTAGAAGGTGCCAAAGCAGGCCAGGGTCCGGGCTTCGTCCAGGCCATTCAGTTTGGCGAAGGAAAAAATCTTGCAGCTGCCCTCATTCTGCCCGGCTTCATTACGCACCTTGCCATTTGTGAACCCGCTGGGCTGGTAATCATAGTGAGCCTGGATGACCTCCATGGTGTGTTTAAAATCCAGGCTGTCGTCCTGCCCGATCTTGGCGAGAAAAGTATCCAGGTCCATTGTTTAGGCTCCATAAATTGGCAAACAGGCTTTCTAACATGTGTGATCCCAAGGGTAAAGTTTTGTGGATAAAGAGAGGCAAGGCAAGGCGAAAGCCGGCGTCGAGAATCCGTTACATACGCTGCCAGGCAGGCATGTAACGGGAGTATGGCGGGTCAGTGCTGCAGGGCCCGGTTCATGAGCAGCTGGGTAGGTGCGTCATGTTGAAACTTGAACCCAGTGCTGCAGGATCTGGCTCAGAAACAGCCGGGTGCGTTCGTCGTGCGGGAGGTTGTCGACTGGCACACCCATGAGCCGGGTTCCTTGTTCAGTGTTGCAGGATCTGGCTCAGAAACAGCTGGGTGCGTTCATGCTGCGGGTTGTCGAAGAACTCGTGGGGGTTGTTCTCTTCGATAATCTGCCCTGCATCCATGAAGATCACGCGGTTGGCCACGGTCTTGGCGAAGCCCATTTCGTGCGTTACGCACAGCATGGTCATGCCTTCCTGGGCCAGCTCGATCATGACGTCCAGTACTTCCTTGATCATCTCCGGGTCCAGTGCCGATGTGGGTTCATCGAACAGCATGACATCGGGATTCATGCACAGGCTGCGGGCAATGGCCACGCGCTGCTGCTGACCACCCGACAGCTGTCCCGGGAATTTCTTGGCCTGCTCGGGGATGCGCACGCGCTCCAGGTATTTCATGGCGTTCGCTTCGGCGTCCTTGCGGGACTCCTTGTTGACCCAGATGGGCGCCAGGGCGCAGTTTTCCAGTACCGTCAGGTGCGGGAACAGATTGAAATGCTGAAACACCATGCCGACATTGCGGCGAATATTTTCGATCTTTTTCAAGTCTTCGGTCAGCTGAATGCCGTTGACGATAATGTCGCCCTGCTGGTGCTCTTCAAGCCGGTTGATGCAACGAATCATGGTGGACTTGCCGGAGCCGGACGGGCCGCATATGACAATACGTTCGCCCTTTTGCACCTCCAGGTTAATGTTTTTCAGTACATGAAAATCACCGTACCACTTGTTGAGGTTGCGCAGCTCTACGGCCAGGTTTGCCGGCTTGGTTTGTGGTTCAGTCATGGTAAATCGTCTCCAAACACATTAGTTGCGGCCGCCATGACCGGTATGCAGCAGCCGTTCCAGGTGCTGACTGTAACGGGACATGCCAAAGCAGAAGATCCAGAACATCAGGGCAATAAAGATATAGCCTTCGGTGGCGTAGCCGATCCAGTCGGGGTCGTTGCTTGCCGCCTGCACAATGGCCAGCAGGTCAAACAGGCCAATAATCACCACCAGGCTCGTATCCTTGAACAGGGCGATAAAGGTATTGACGATACCCGGAATCATCAGTTTGAGTGCCTGGGGCAGAATGATCAGGATCATCTTCTTCCAGTAGCTCAGGCCCAGTGCATCGGCAGCTTCATACTGACCCTTGGGGATCGCCTGCAGGCCGCCCCTGACTACCTCCGCCATATAGGCCGACTGGAACAGGATGATGCCGATCATGGCCCGCAGCAGCTTGTCGAAACTGATGTCTTCGGGAAAGAACAGTGGCAGCATGACCGAAGCCATGAACAGCACGGTAATCAGCGGTACGCCACGCCATATCTCGATATAGACCACCGACAGCGAGCGTACGATTGGCATTTCCGAGCGGCGCCCCAGTGCCAGCAGTATGCCGAATGGCATGGCGGCAACAATGCCGATGACGGCCAGAATCAGGTTCAGACTGAAACCGCCCCACAGGTGGGTTTCCACCGAGGGCATACCGAAGGCTCCACCGGTCAGCAGGTAGAAAGTGACGATGGGATAGATCACCAGGGTGAGGAAGGACGCCAGGCCCTTGCGCCCCAGGCCCGGAATCATCAGCCAGGCTGTCAGCAGGGCCAGCATGACAAAGGACAGGTTCAGGCGCCAGTACTCCCCGGATGGATAGAATCCGTAGAGGAACTGATCCATGCGCGTTGCAATGAAAACCCAGCAGGCGCCGCCGCTTGTGCAGGCTTCTCGGCTCTCGCCGACCCAGTCTGCATTGATGAACATCCATTCCACGACCGGCAGGAGCCAGTAGATTGCGAGAAATCCAATCACCAGGGTGGCGACAGAGTTCATTGGCCCGTCGAACAGGTTGCGCCGCATCCAGCCAATAGCGCCGACGGTATTGGACGGCGGGGGAAGGGCAGCTTCAATAGCATATTTCATAAAGGAGTGCTCTCCGACAGGTGGCTAGCGTTCAACCAGCGCCATGCGCTTGTTGTACCAGTTCATGAACAGCGAGGTGAGCAGGCTCAGCGTCAGGTAGACTGCCATGGTCATGGAGATGACCTCGATGGCCTGACCGGTCTGGTTCAGCGTTGTGCCGGCGAAGACGGACACCAGATCGGGGTAGCCGACAGCGGTTGCCAGTGACGAGTTCTTGGTCAGGTTCAGGTACTGGCTGGTGAGCGGCGGGATAATGACCCGCATGGCCTGGGGAATCACGATCAACCGCAGGGTGCGTGCCTTGGGCAGCCCCAGCGCTGATGCAGCCTCAAGCTGACCCTTGGGTACGGCCAGAATGCCGCCGCGTACCGTTTCTGCGATAAAGGCAGAGGTGTAGATGGTCAGCGCGAGCCAGAGTGCAACCAGTTCGGGAATCAGCGTCATGCCGCCGGTGAAGTTAAAGCCCCGTAACTGCGGTGAATCAAATGATACGGGAGCGCCCATGATCACGAAGGTGAGCAGCGGCAACCCCAGAATCAGGCCGGTGCTGGCCCAGCCACTGGGAAATATCTGTCCGGTCGCGTTCTGGCGTCGGTGAGCCCAGCGCCGCACCAGGTAACTGAGGATAATGGCTGCGACAAAGGCCCAGAACACCATGCCCAGGCCATCTTCGGCGACGGGGCGAGGCACGGAAAGGCCGCGCACGTTCAGAAAGCTGCCGAGGAACTCGACGCTCTGGCGGGGAGATGGCAGTGAGCGCAGTACCGCAAAATACCAGAAGAAAATCTGCAGCAGCAGGGGAATATTGCGAAAAATTTCGATATAGATGCTAGAGAGCCTGGCGATCATCCAGTTGTGGGAAAGGCGTGCAACGCCAAGCACGAATCCCAGCAGTGTTGCGGCGATGATACCCAGAACCGACACCAGAACGGTGTTGAGCAACCCGACTACAAAGGTACGGCCATAGCTGTCGGAGGCAGTGTATTCGATCAGGGAAAGGGGAATGCTGAAGCCGGCTTCTTCGGTCAGAAAGCCAAAGCCGGTGGTAATACCGCGGGTTTCCAGGTTGTTCAGGGTGTTGCTGACGATGGCGTAGAGGAAGTAGCCAATAATGCCAAGCAGAAGGGCCTGGAAAATCAATGCCCGTTTGGCAGGGTCGTTCCAGAAGCGGGTTTCACCGCTGGGAGCACCTGAGCTGCCCGGCTTGTCGGCCTTGGTTGCGTCTTCGGACATGATGTCCTCCGTGGGAGCCCGACCGGCATTGCAACGCAATGCCAGCGGTCTCAGAGGTACTTGTTAACGACCGGCGCTGCGGGCGCCGGTGACCTTCAGCGCCGGGCGCAGGGCCCGGCCTGTCTGCGGGGTATTTAACGCATCGGCGGCGCGTACTGGAAGCCTCCCTGATTCCAGAGGGCGTTAATGCCGCGGTCGATTTTCAGCGCAGAGTCCTTGCCGACATTGCGGTCAAAGGCTTCAGCGTAATTGCCCACCTGTTTGATGACCTGGTAGGACCAGTCATCGGCGATATCCAGTCCCTTGCCCTGAGGGCCATCAATGCCCAGCAGGCGTTTGATGTTGGGGTTTTCGCTGGATTTCATTTCGTCGACGTTGGCCGAGGTGACACCCAGCTCTTCAGCGTTAAGCATGGCAAAGAGAGACCATTTCACGATGTTGAACCACTGGTCGTCACCCTGGCGCACGACCGGGCCCAGGGGTTCCTTGGAGATGACCTCCGGCAGTGCCACCACGGCATCCGGGTCGCTCATGCGGGTTCGCAGGCCATAGGCCTGGGACAGGTCGGTGGTGAAAGAGTCGCAGCGCCCGGTGTCAAAACTGGTGGCGGCCTGCTCATTGGTGTCGAATACCACCGGCGTGAAACTCAGACCGTTGGCGCGAAAGTAATCGGACAGGTTCAGCTCGGTGGTCGTACCGGACTGCACGCAGACGGTGGCCCCATCCAGCTCCTTGACGCTGGTCAGGCCGAGTTCCTTCTTGACCAGGAACCCCTGGCCATCGTAATAGGTTACGCCAGTGAAATTAAGGCCCAGCTGGGTATCGCGGGTCTGTGTCCAGGTGGTCACGCGGGAGAGGACGTCGACCTCGCCGGACTGCAGTGCGGTGAAACGCTCCTTGGCGGTGAGGGGGATGTATTTTACCTTGCTGGCATCACCCAGGGTCGCAGCAGCAACACTGCGGCACACATCGACATCAAGCCCTTTCCAGTTACCCTGCTCATCCGGTACGGAAAAGCCCGGCACGCCGCTGGTAACGCCACAATGTAGTACTCCGCGGGCCTTGACGGCCTCCAGCGTACCTTCCGCCGCAGCCAGCCCCGAGATAGCGGTAGACATGACTATGGCTGTTGCGAGAGCTTTCTTTATCATGGACTGATTCTCCTGAGACCTGACATGAAATTCTGGTTCTGCTTTGTGGAATGTTGGACGCCATCCCATGACAGCGCTTCGTCCCTGTACTAGAGCAATAGGCGTGCCACAATATGCCTTGGTTGCTCGGTTTCGCGCGGCGATCCTCCCGTTACCGCCCTGGTTTTTAGGTCGAGTCGTGCTAACGATAGACCATGCTTTTTTGTCTGTACACGAACTGGCAGTAAAGAATTGTGCACGCCGGCACATCGTTTCCTGATCATAATGTCAGGAAACCCGCGGTGATACTGGCGTGCCAGTAAACGAACTCTGTGGCCCGTCGACGCAGACGAGGTTGCTCGTGCAACGAAACCGTTCTGACAGGCGCCAGGAACTCCCGGCTGGTGTGAAGCGGTATCTGACATCTTCTGAGCGGGTTTTCAGCTCGTCGCTACGGGTATTGCCCCGGCGATTTCAGGGCAGGCGGACCTGTAAAGTGCGAGAGTGCACCGGTTTGTTGCACCGACTTGGATCAAGCCGGTATCCGCGAACGCTGAATGTGCATGGCTCAGGGGGCAGTATGCCCGCTAGCACGTCCGGTAGCTCCGGGTGCCGGCAAACAGCGCCGGGCAGATGCTCTGAACTGCTATTTGCTGGTTTGCATGGGCTACTGTGCCAGAGAGTATCCTGTGGCAGGGGCAGATGCCGGGCGAGTCGGCCGGGTGAGATCGGTGCGCAGGCAGGAAGTAAGCACGCACAGGTGGAGACTGCACGGGAGAAGACTGCCCCGCCACCTGGCGGTGGGCGGGGCGAGGTACGGCGGGGTTACTTGATCCGCATACCGGGCTGGGCACCGTCGTGGGGTTCCAGGATCCAAAGGTCTTGGCCTCCCGGGCCTGCGGCCAGCACCATGCCTTCGGATACGCCAAACTTCATCTTGCGCGGCGCCAGGTTTGCCACCATGACGGTGAGCTTGCCTTCGAGCTGCTCCGGGGCATAGGCGGATTTGATGCCGGCGAACACATTGCGCGTTTCGCCGCCCAGGTCCAGTGTCAGACGCAGCAGCTTGTCAGCCCCTTCGACATGTTCAGCCCTGGCGATCCTGGCGATGCGCAGGTCAACCTTGGCAAAGTCGGGAAACTCGATGGTGTCGGCCACAGGCTCCGCCGCCAGCGGGCTTTTCACCGCTGCTGCGGCGACAGGAGCCGGTGCGGGCATGGACTGTTTCGAGTCCTCGACCATTTTCTCGATGGCCTCAGGCTCAACGCGCTGCATCAGCGGCTTGAACTTGTTGATACGGTGGCTGAGCAGTGGCGTCTGGATGTCGTCCCAGGCGAAGCCGTCAATGTTCAGGAACTCGGCGGCTTCTTCGGCGACCTGGGGCAGGATGGGTGCCAGGTAACTGATGATCACGCGGAACAGGTTGATCCCCAGAGTGCAGCTGTCCTGTACATCCTGGGCCCGTTCCGGCTGCTTGGCCAGTACCCAGGGTTCGGCGGCATCGATGTACTGGTTGGCCTTGTCGGCGATATGCATGATTTCGCGCATGGCGCGGGCATATTCACGCTGCTCGTAAGCCTGGGCGATGGTATCCCCCATTTTTACGGCGTCGCTGTACAGTTCGGGCTGAATCAGGCTGGCGCCGAGCTGGCCGTCAGATTTCTTCGCAATAAAACCGGCGCAACGCGAGGCGATGTTGACCACCTTGTTCACCAGGTCGGCGTTCACGCGCATGCGAAAATCATCCAGGCTCAGGTCAATGTCGTCGATTCCCGATCCCAGCTTGGCGGCGAAGTAGTAGCGCAGGTATTCGGGGCGCAGGTGCTTGAGGTAGCTCTCGGCCATGATAAAGGTGCCGCGGGACTTGGACATCTTCTGGCCATTGACGGTCAGAAAGCCGTGGCAGAAGACGCCATTGGGCTTGCGAAAGCCGGCACCTTCCAGCATCGCGGGCCAGAACAGGGTATGGAAGTAGGCGATGTCCTTGCCGATGAAGTGGTAGAGCTCGGCGTCGGAGGACGCACCCCAGTAGTCGTCAAAGTCGACGCCGTTCTTGTCGCACCAGTTCTTGAAGCTGGCCATGTAGCCAATGGGCGCGTCCAGCCAGACATAGAAATACTTGCCCGGCGCATCCGGAATCTCGAAGCCCCAGTAAGGCGCATCGCGGGAGATGTCCCACTGTTGCAAGCCGGACTCGAACCATTCGTTAAGCTTGTGAATCATCTGCTCCTGCACATGCGCATCGACCCAGGTGCGCAGGAACTGTTCAAAATCGCCGAGCTTGAAAAAGAAGTGTTCGGAGTCCTTCTCGATGGGCTTGGCTCCGGACACCGCCGAGTAGGCGTTTTTCAGTTCAACCGGGCTGTAGGTGGCACCGCAGGCTTCGCAGGAGTCGCCGTACTGGTCGGCGGCGCCGCACTTGGGGCACTCACCCTTGACGAAACGGTCCGGCAGGAACATCTGCTTTTCGGGATCATAGGCCTGGGTGATGGTGCGACGGGCGATATGGCCGGCATCGTTGAGACGCTGGTAAATCAGCGCGGCGAAGTCGCGGTTTTCCGGCGAGTGGGTGGAATAGTAGTTGTCAAAGCCCACCATGAAACCGGCAAAGTCGCGCTGGTGCTCTGTGCTGACCTTCGCGATCAGGTCTTCAGGGCTGATGCCCAGCTGATCGGCCTTGAGCATGATGGGCGTGCCGTGGGCATCGTCCGCACAGACATAGGTGCACTGGTGGCCGCGCTGCTTCTGAAAGCGCACCCAGATATCGGTCTGGATGTACTCCACCAGGTGGCCCAGGTGAATGGGGCCGTTGGCGTAGGGCAGGGCACTGGTAACGAGGATCTTGCGCGGATTCTGGGTCATAAGTCGGCTAATGGAACCTGGTAGACTGAAAACAAAGTTGTCGGATTCTACGCCTTTTGGCCGGTTATATGAACCGACCCGCAGTCGACAAAGGGCGTTTTTGCGACTAAAAAGAATGGATCACCGAACACTCAGAGGGATGTTGAATGGGCGCGGCAGCCGGCGGCGGTCAAATCTGCAGGATACTGTTCTGTGACTCCAGACTCAGTCATCGCGGGGCCGCCCATGAGGTGGACAGACATGACGGCTGGGATGTGCTCTGCCTGGACGATGAAAGCGAAGTCCTGTCGCGGATGAAGTACTATGATTGCCAGGTGATGGTTGTCGTGGCCCATCAGCAGCCGTATAGCGCTCTGGGTTTGCTGAAAAAGGTGGCTGACGAACACCCGGGTATCGTCCGCATCCTGATCAGCGGGCACCTGACACCGGCCAGTTCTGCCCGTGCGCTGGAAGTGGCGCACCAGACGCTGCCCGACCGCGTTGATGGTCGCGACATCACGGTCGCCATCGAATATGCCCTCAAGATTGAAGGACTGGTCAATCAGTCGACCATTCGTGACTACATCAGCGGCCTGGGTCGCCTGCCTACCTTGCCCACGGTGTACCGGGCGCTGAATGATGCACTGAACTCCGATGTTGCCGACGCCAGGCATATTGCCAGTATCATCGAGCAGGATCCGGCCATCGCCGCCAAGATCATGCAACTGGTGAATTCAGCCCTGTTTGGCCTGCGACGCCAGGTCAGTCGCATTGACGAGGCGGTGACCATCATTGGCGTGCGCATGATCCGCGACCTGCTGCTGGCAACGCACCTGTTCAGTCGCTATCGTCAGCGCGAAACCTGGACTGCATTTTCGTTTTCCAAGCTGCATCAGCGTTCCATGCTGGTGGCCCGTCTGGCCCAGCAGATTGGCGCGGATGCGGGGCTGGATCGCAATCAGCAGGGGCAGGCATTTCTGGCCGGGCTGTTACATGATTTCGGTATATCGGTGCTGGCCAACAAGAACCCCGACGACTATCAGGACCTGATGGACGAGTCGGTGCGCATGGGGCAGCCCATGTACGCGATGGAAAAAATGCGCCTGGGGCTGACCCACGCCGAGGCCGCTGCCTATCTGCTGGGGTTGTGGAACCTGCCATTCTCTGTGGTTGAGGCCGTGCTGCTGCACCACTTCCCGATGGCGTCTCCCAGCCCCCGTTTCGAACCCCTGAGTGCACTGCATCTTGCCGATGCCCTGTTGCCTCCCCTGGTGAACAGCCCGGGCGCCGATCTGTCGTGCAAGTTGTCGCAGCCCTATCTGGAACGCCTGGGTGTGGTCAAGAGTCTGACGCGCTGGCAGATGATGGCCAACGAATACCGCCTCAAGCTTGAACCTCCGGCGGCGCATTAACGCACGGCCATCAGGAAATTCCGTGCGGTCACGAGCGCTTTGATGGCGGCGGCGGGGCTGGTAGAATGCCGCGCTTTCCCGACAGACCCCGGATACTCCCCAAGATGGCCTTACCCAACGTTGACCCGAGCCTTTATGAGGCGCTGCTGCGCGACAAGTGCGACGCCGTACGTGAGGATTTCGCTGCCTTCGCGCTGCCGCAGGTTGAAGTCTTTCCCTCGCCGCCACAGCACTACCGCATGCGGGCCGAATTCCGGGTCTGGCATGATGGGGATGATCTGTATTACGTGATGTTTGAGCCGGGCAACAAGCGCGTGCCGCTGCGCCTGGACAGCTGTCCGATGGTGTCAAAGCGCATTCACGATGTCATGTTCCCGATGCTGGAGGTGATCAAGGCGGATCCTGCACTGCGCTTTCGCCTGTTCCAGATCGATTTCCTCAGTACCCTGTCCGGTGAGTTGCTGGTGACGCTGCTGTATCACCGCCCCATCGAGGAGGAATGGGAAACGGCGGCCCGGGCGCTGGCCGAGCAATTCGATATCGAGATTATCGGCCGCTCGCGCAAGAGCAAGAAGGAACTGGGGCGTGATCACGTGATCGAGCGGCTGGAAATCAATGGCCGCGAGTACCGCTACAAGCAGGTGGAAAACTGTTTTACCCAGCCCAATGCCGAGGTGTGCCGGTCGATGATTGGCTGGGCGCTGGATGTGACCGACGGGGCCGGCGGCGACCTGGTGGAGCTATACTGCGGCAATGGCAACTTTACGCTGCCACTGGCACAGAACTTTGGCCGCGTGGTGGCCACCGAAATTGCCAAGGTGTCCGTGCGGGCCGCCGAGTTCAATATTGCCGAGAACGGTATCGATAATATCGATGTGGTACGGATGTCATCGGAAGACTTTTCCCAGGTGCTCAAGGGCGAGCGCGAAGCCCGCCGCACCGCGCACCTGGATCTGGCCGGCTGCAACTTCACCACCGTGCTGGTTGACCCGCCGCGTTCGGGGCTTGATGCCGATACCGTGGCACAGGTCAGCGAGTATCAGCACATCGTCTATATTTCCTGCAATCCACAAACGCTGCAGGACAACCTCGCCGACCTGACGCAGACGCACCGGATCGAGCGTTTTGCCATCTTCGATCAGTTCCCCTATACCCATCACCTGGAGTGTGGCGTCTACCTGACGCGCAAATAGCCAGGCCGCCTGCCGCCAGCATCAGGATCCGCCTGCGAGCAGGCGGATGCCCTGCACCAGAACCAGCACAGCACCGAGCAGTGACATCGACAGCAGCAGCGGCCTGGCGCTCTGCTTGTCGATGTAGCGGTCGATACGTCGGGCAACAAAGACGCCCGCGATCAGCCCGGGCACCATTTTCAGGGTCAGCAGCAAGGACTCCAGCGGCAGGTTGTCGGTCAGTGCCAGCATCATCAGGGTGATGGGGAGGCCGGCAAGAAAAAATGCGGCCAGTTCGCTGCGCGCGGTCAGTACATTGGACTCCTGATATACCAGGGCCATGGGAGGTCCGCCCACGGAGGTCGCGGTACCGATGATGCCGGAGAAAAAACCGGCAACGGACAGCGAGCGTGGGGACATGCTGATGCGGATGTTATTGCGCCAGCTCAGGGCAACCGCCACCAGCAGTGTGCTGCCCAGAATCAGACTCAGCACCGCAGGGGATACCGCCGCCAGCAGTGACGCGCCCAGCCAGGAACCCGGCACCCGCGCGACCAGTGCCGGCATCAGGCGACGCCAGGACAGGTGATGTCTGCCCCGGGCCACCATATAGCCTGACAGCAGGGCGCCAAGAATTATCAGCGGTACCGGCACAAAGAGCGGGTCGATCAGAAACAGCAACGGCGCAGCCACCAGAGCAAAACCAATCCCCACCACGCCCTGCAATGCAATGCCGATCGTCACGATGAACAGGGCCAATAGGTCCCAAAGGCTGTAGATCATTGCAGGTCCTGTGTGCCGAACGCCATGAACGCGAAGCTGCGGGTCAGCGGAACCCGCAGCAAGGGGCGACATTATAGTCCTGCGGGCGATTGTGCGCGCCTGCCAGTGCTCGGTTATGCAGGGTCCAGTTAGCGACTTTGTTC
This sequence comes from Marinobacterium sp., assembly GCA_041586815.1. Lineage (GTDB taxonomy): Bacteria > Pseudomonadota > Gammaproteobacteria > Pseudomonadales > Balneatricaceae > Marinobacterium_A. Next base: position 15,230 of record JBFGZM010000034.1, read on the forward strand.
AGCGCCCGCCGGCGCCCTGGCGGGATTGTTCGGTGCTTTCCACCAGCACCTTGTCCCCCAGCTGGTTAAAGGTCTGCCACAGGGGCTCGCTGATGGCGATACCGCTTTCCAGTGTTGCAAGGCCAGTGGCGGCGAACATCTCGGGTGTCACCGTACGGCAGCTGATGCGATCGCCGGGGCTGGACATAAGCTGCGCACCGATATTGACCCGGTTGCTGCAGATCAGAGTCAGGGTCTGTTTTTCCAGCGGGCTGCAGTCGGCCTTGAGCACTGCTTCGCTGTAATGCGGATATGGCTCACCGGCACTGATGCTGGCGACATGTTCGGTGGAGGGCTGGGTGCCGTTCTGCCAGTAGGCCATCATGCTGATGCCACGGCGACCGCAGTCGGCCAGCAATTTCAGGATGAACTTGCGATTGTGGCAATGCTGCACCTTGAGGGTGGCAATGCCGGCCCTGAGCGCCTTGGCGTGGGCCAGGTCGAGCACCAGCGCCAGTCCATTCAGCGCGCTGCGGCCATGGCAGTCGACGATGGCGGAGCTGGCGTCTTCGAACAGCAGTTCCACGGGCGCCTTGTCATCATCGTTGACGTAGGGCAGGGCGCGTTCAAGTTCGCCAAAGCCCTGTTCGCCGTGCATTTCGAGCCAGCTCACCATCTGGGCGGCATCTTCATAGGTGCCCACGAAGTAACCCATGCCCTCGAAGGAGCGCTTGAGGGTCGCATTCAGTTCGTTCAGTGAAATACGCATCAGCGGGTTTCCTCGGTGTCGATGGCCGGTGCCAGGGGCAGGAACCAGTCGTCGTCAAACGGCTGGCCGATATCGTCCAGCAGGGGCGCACCCTGGAACATGGTGTTGCGTACCCACAGGCGCGAACGCGGGTCGAACTTGCTGACACCAAAGAACGCCAGCTTGCAGCGCAGCAGGTGCATGGGCAGTACATCCTGATCCAGCAGGTTGGCCTGAATATCACCGTAAACGCAGTGCCGCAGACTCTGGATGCGCCGCACAATACCCCGGTATTCCGGCTGCTGGAACAGGAAGTAGGCGCAGCTGTGCCCGGGGTGCGCACTTGCATAATCACACAGGCTTGCATAGCACAGTGCGACCCGCAGGCCGATGCCCAGCGGCATTTGCTTGGCGCGGCCGCAATCGAGCTCGCTGCCCCCCAAACGTGGCTCCTGCTTTTCCTGTGAGCGGTACCAGAACGTTTCGGTGGCCCGGGGGGCGCTGAAATCGATATCCAGTGCCCAGCGGTAGCGCGTCTCGATCAGGGTCTTGAGCTCGACCACCGACATGTCGGGCGCCAGATCCTGGTGCTCGGCAACGCCGGTGTAGTCTTCCAGTTCATCCACCAGGTCGGGGTAGAGCTCGTACAGAATGGAATTGACCATTTCCTGGCCCTGCAGGCTGCAGTGCTGCTCGGCCCAGGCGATCAGGCTGTTCCAGTCGGCCAGCTGATGCTCGGCCAGGTAGCCTTCAAGTGTCGCCAGATCCTCAATGACCTGCGCATTCTTGCCGGTTTGCCAGGCGTCTTCGGTAACGACTTCCAGGGTGTGCTGCTGTGCCCGGGCCAGCAGGGTTCTGAAGCGGGCCAGGCGCTCGGTGCCCGGCACGCCGAAGGTCCGAATGCGGGCCAGGGCCAGCTCGCGTATTTCGATCCAGCGGTTGATCAGCAGCGGGTGGTTGATCAGGTAGGGGGCCATGCCAAGCCCGGTGGAGTTGCCGATGCCGAAGTAGCGCCTGATTTTCGGCTCCAGCACGACTGCCCGCTGTGGTGCCCTGGCCCGGGCGATGTGTTCGGCCTGGGTCAGGCTGAAATTGCGCAGCATGAAGCAGGTGAACATC
>JBFGZM010000035.1:0-17056 GCA_041586815.1 Marinobacterium sp.
CTGCCAGGTATTCCGGATGATGCAGGCCATGGCGCATTGCACCTTGCCGGCATTCCCGCCCAAGTCCATCTGATCCAGCTCCGCAGGATATCAGCTTTGCGCTGATGTCCTGACGGGAAACGCAGGTCACGGCGAGTTACACCTTGTTGCCATTCCTGCTGAAGTCCATCTGAGCGAATTTCGCGGGATGTCAGCTCGATGCTGAAATCCCGTCTGGACTGCAGACCTGACCGGTTGCGCCTCTGGCGCAGCCGGTTTTTGTTTTGCGGGCCGTCGATTGTTATCGGCGGGGTATCTCTTCACCGCGCGCCTGTGCGGGCGGCGGATTGGCGGCTTGCTGTTCCGTTGCTTGCAGGCCGTTTCTGTTGTCTTTTTTCTGATTTCTGTCTCTTGTCTGATATAGCGCAAGGGCGTTGTACGCCCGGGTGGCATAGGTCGGGTTGCGCTCGCAGGCGAGCCATGCAGGCGTGTGCCTTGTTCTCGTGGTGGCCCTTTTTTGTGCGTTCTGCTTGTCCGTCTTGAAAATTATCGAACTTAAATGAAGCAAAGAGCCTGATTGCAAAGGTAGTTTGTAGAAAAGACAGGCTGCGCTCAGTTATACTGTTGCGGATTTTTTGGCGGGGCAAATCTTTTCTTGAGACAAAAACAAAACAGCATCCTGATCGTTGCCGAGGCAGCGATCGCCGGGTGACTGGCGCTCAAGGGCGGAGTCCTGAAATACAGTTAACGTGATTGGGTGAGGCGTATGATCAAGATCAATAAGGGTCTGGATCTACCGATTGCGGGGGCACCGGAGCAGCTAATCAGCGCAGCTCCGACGGTGCGCTCCGTCGCCGTGATAGGTCCGGATTATGTAGGCATGAAGCCTACGATGGCCGTCAAGGTGGGGGACCGGGTAAAACTCGGTCAAGTGATCTTTTCCGACAAGAAAACAGAAGGCGTCGACTTTACGGCGCCTGGCGCGGGTATCGTCAAGGAAATCAACCGCGGCGAACGCCGGGTGCTGCAGTCCGTTGTTATCGAACTGGATGACAACGAGGAAGCTGTTGAGTTTGCCAAGTACGATGCCAATCAACTGGCAGGCCTAGAGCGCGCAAAGGTTGAGCAGAACCTGGTGGAGTCCGGGCTCTGGACCGCGTTCCGCACCCGTCCGTTCAGCAAGGTGCCTGCGCCTGGCAGCGAGCCGCACGCGATCTTCGTGACCGCGATTGACACCAACCCGCTGGCAGCCGACCCTCAGGTCGTAATCGCCGAGCAGGCCGATGCCTTTGCCAACGGCCTCAAACTGCTGACGCGCCTGTCCAAGACCAAGGTTTACCTGTGCAAGGCCGCAGGTGCCAAGATCAATGCGGTTGACGGTGTCCAGCTGTCCGAGTTTTCCGGTGTACATCCGGCGGGCAATGCCAGTACCCATATCCATTTCCTCGATCCGGTATCCCGCACCAAAACCGTCTGGGCGGTGGGGTACCAGGATGTCATCGCCATGGGCAAGCTGTTTACGGAAGGTCGCCTGTCGACCGAGCGTGTGATTGCCCTGGGTGGCCCGCAGGTCGACAAGCCGACACTGCTGCGCACCCGGCTGGGTGCCAGCCTGACGGAGCTCTGTGCCGGTCGTCTCAAGCCTGGCAGTAATCGCGTTATCAGCGGTTCCGTCTGGAACGGTCGCAATGCCGCAGGCCCCATGGCCTACCTCGGTCGCTACGCCACTCAGGTGAGCGTGCTGGAAGAAGGCAACAAGCGCGAATTCATGGGCTGGATCGCCGCCGGTACCGAGAAATTCTCGGTGCTGAACATGTTCGCGTCCGTGCTGTCCGCAGGCAAGAAGTTTGCCTTCACCACCAGCACCAACGGTTCCGAGCGTGCCATGGTCCCGGTCGGGCAGTTCGAAACGCTGATGCCACTGGATATCCTGCCGACACAGCTGCTGCGTGCCCTGATTACCGGTGACATCGTGACCGCGATGCAGCTGGGTTGTCTGGAGCTGGATGAGGAAGACCTCGCGCTCTTTACTTTTGCCTGCACGGGCAAGTACGAGTACGGCCCCATCCTGCGCGACAACCTGCTGCGTATCGAGAAGGAGGCCTGATCCAATGAGCCTGAGAAACGTTCTTGACAAAATGGAGCCGCATTTCCATAAAGGCGGCAAATATGAAAACTGGTACGCGCTGTACGAAGCGGTCGATACCATTTTCTACACCCCGGGACAGGTGACCAAAAGCGCCGCCCATGTGCGTGATGGCGTTGACCTCAAGCGCATGATGATCCTGGTGTGGCTCTGCACTTTCCCGGCCGTGTTCTTCGGTCTGTACAACGTCGGCTTTCAGGCCAACACTGCCATGGCGAACCTCGGTCTGACCGAAGCGACCAGCTGGCAGGGTGGCATTGCTGGCGCATTGACATCGTTCAATCCGGACAGCCTGTGGGATAACATCATTCATGGTGCGGCCTACTGGCTTCCCGTGTACGCGGTGACCTTCGTGGTCGGCGGTTTCTGGGAAGTGCTGTTCGCCATGAAGCGTGGCCATGAAGTCAACGAAGGCTTCTTTGTCACCTCCATTCTGTTCGCACTGATTCTGCCGCCCTCCATCCCGCTGTGGCAGGTTGCGCTGGGCATCAGCTTCGGCGTCGTGATCGGCAAGGAAGTGTTCGGCGGTACCGGCAAAAACTTCCTTAACCCGGCCCTGACCGGCCGTGCCTTCCTGTTCTTCGCGTACCCTGCACAGATGTCAGGTGATGCGATCTGGACTGCGGTTGACGGCTTCTCCGGCGCCACGCCGCTGGGCCTGGCTGCCATGGGCGGTGTTGATGCCATTCTGGCGCAGAACATCACCTGGTTCGATGCCTTCGTCGGCAATATCCAGGGCTCGGTAGGCGAAGTGTCCACGCTGTGTATCGCCATCGGCGGTCTGGTGCTGCTGTATACAAGGGTTGCTGCCTGGCGCATCGTTGCCGGCGTGCTGGCCGGTACCGTGGCCACCACGGTGCTGCTCAACCTGATCGGCTCGGACACCAACCCGATGTTTAGTGTGCCCTTCTACTGGCACATGGTGCTCGGCGGCTATGCCTTTGGTCTGTTCTTTATGGCTACGGACCCGGTTTCGGCGTCCATGACCAATACCGGGAAGTGGTACTTCGGTGCCCTGATCGGTCTGATGGTGGTGCTGATTCGTGTCGTCAACCCGGCCTTCCCTGAAGGCATGATGCTGGCAATCCTGTTCGGCAACCTCTTTGCACCGCTTATCGACAGCTTCGTGGTGCAGGCGAACATCAAGCGGAGGATGAAGCGCCATGGCGGCTAAAGATTCCATCAGTAAAACGATTACCGTGACGGTTCTGCTGTGCGTGGTCTGCTCGGTGGTGGTATCCGCCGCAGCGGTGCTACTCAAGCCGCAGCAGGTCTCCAACAAGGAGCTGGACCGCAAGTCCAACATTCTGTCGGCCGCGGGCATCAGCGAACCTGGCAAGTCCGTGGATGAGCTGTTTGCACAGATCACCACCCGGATTGTCGATCTGGAAACCGGTACCTTCACCGACGAGGTGGATCCTGCGACTTACGATGCCATGAAGGCGGCCAAGGATCCGGCCCGTTCGGTCAAGCTGGATCGCCAGGAAGACATCGCATCGATCAAGCGTCAGGCCCGCTACATGCCGGTCTACCTGGTACAGAATGGCGATCAGATTGATCGCATTATCCTGCCGGTGCATGGGTATGGCCTCTGGTCTACCCTTTACGGATTCCTGGCGCTGGAAGGCGACCTGAATACCGTGGTGGGTCTGGGCTTCTATTCCCATGCCGAAACTCCGGGACTGGGTGGCGAAGTGGATAACCCGGCCTGGAAGGCACTCTGGCCAGGCAAGAAAGTTTACGAAGAGGGGACGATGGAACCCGTGTTGCAGCTGATCAAGGGCAACGTGAATCCGTCTTCACCGGATGCGGAGCATCAGATTGATGGCCTGTCCGGCGCAACTCTGACCAGCAACGGCGTAAGCAATCTGGTTAAATTCTGGCTCGGCGAGAATGGCTACGCGCCGTTTCTGGCCAACCTGCGTGCAGGGGGGGTGTAAATCATGGCTTCAGTTTCCGCTAAAGACGTCCTGACGAAACCGGTTTTTGCCAATAACCCGATCGGCCTGCAGATACTGGGTATCTGCTCTGCGCTGGCGGTCACGTCCAACCTCAATACTGCCCTGGTCATGAGCATGGCGGTTATCGTGGTGACGGCGTTCTCGAACTTTTTCGTTTCGTTGATCCGCAACCATATCCCGGGCAATATTCGCATTATCTGCCAGATGACGATCATTGCGTCCCTGGTTATCGTGGTGGATCAGTTCCTCAAGGCCTATGCCTATGATGTGTCCAAGCAGCTGTCGGTGTTCGTCGGCCTGATCATCACCAACTGTATCGTGATGGGTCGTGCCGAAGCCTTTGCCATGAAGAATCCGCCGGTCATTTCCTTCCTGGACGGTATCGGCAACGGTCTGGGCTACGGCGTGGTACTGATGTTTGTCGGTACCATCCGTGAGCTGCTGGGTGCGGGATCCCTGTTCGGTATCGAAATTCTGCCGCTGGTGAATAACGGTGGCTGGTACCAGGCCAATGGTCTGCTGCTGCTGCCGCCAAGCGCGTTTTTCATTATCGGGATATTTATCTGGATCGTGCGCTCCTGGAAGAAAGACCAGGTTGAGGCGCCGGAATACGTGCTGGCTCCCAACAGCAAGCAGGAGGCGGTGTAATCATGGAACAGCTGATCAGCCTTTTCGTTAAGGCCGTTTTCGTCGAAAACATGGCGCTCGCCTTCTTCCTGGGGATGTGTACCTTCCTCGCGATATCGAAGAAGGTACAGACGGCGATTGGCCTGGGTATCGCGGTTATCGTGGTACTGGCTATCACCACGCCGATCAATAATCTGATCTTCAACCATCTGCTGCGTGAAGGTGCACTGGCCTGGGCCGGTTACCCTGACGTGGATCTGAGCTTCCTCGGCTATATCTCGTACATCGGCGTTATCGCGGCGATCGTGCAGATCCTCGAGATGTTCCTCGACAAGTTCGTACCGGCGCTTTACAACGCCCTGGGTGTGTTCTTGCCGCTGATTACCGTGAACTGCGCCATCATGGGTGCTGCTCTGTTCATGGTAGAACGTGACTACAACTTCAGCGAAAGCGTGGTGTACGGAGTGGGTGCCGGTACGGGCTGGGCTCTGGCCATTACGGCGCTGGCGGGTATTCGCGAAAAGCTGAAATACAGCGACGTACCGGCAGGACTGCGTGGCCTGGGCATCACCTTCATTACTGTCGGTCTGATGTCACTGGGTTTCATGTCCTTCTCCGGTGTACAGCTGTAAGGAACATGATGAACACAAGGGTGGATCAAGCCAATGAATGCTGAAATCGTTCTCGGCGTTGTCATGTTTACCGCGATGGTGTTGGCACTAGTCGCGGTTATCCTGGCAGCCCGTTCAAAGCTCGTAAGCTCCGGTAACGTCAATATTGAAATCAATGGCGATCCGGAAAAAACCATTACGGTCCCGGCCGGCGACAAGCTGTTGTCGACTCTGGCCGGCGCTGGCATTTTCGTGCCCTCCGCCTGTGGCGGCGGCGGCACCTGTGCCCAGTGCAAATGTATCGTGGAAGAGGGCGGTGGCTCCATGCTGCCGACCGAAGAGTCCCACTTCACCCTGCGTGAGGGCAAACAGGGCTGGCGTCTGTCGTGCCAGGTTTCCGTCAAGCAGGACCTGAAGATCGAACTCGAAGACGATGTCTTCGGTGTGAAAAAATGGGAGTGCACCGTCGATTCAAACCCGAACGTGGCCACTTTCATCAAGGAGCTGACGCTGCGCCTGCCTGAAGGCGAAAACGTCGACTTCCGCGCCGGTGGTTATGTGCAGCTCGAGGCTCCGGCCCACGAAGTGCACTACAAGGACTTCGATATCGAAGAGGAATACCGTGCAGACTGGGACAAGTTCAACGTCTGGCAGTATGTCTCCAAGGTTGATGAGCCGGTTATCCGTGCCTACTCCATGGCCAACTACCCGGAAGAAGTGGGTATTGTTAAGTTCAATATCCGTATCGCGTCGCCGCCGCCGGGCACCAGCTTCCCGCCGGGCAAGATGTCATCCTATGTCTTCAGTCTCAAGCCCGGTGACAAGATTGACGTTTACGGTCCCTTCGGTGAGTTCTTCGCCCAGGAAACCGATAACGAGATGGTGTTTATCGGTGGTGGTGCCGGCATGGCGCCGATGCGCTCGCATATCTTCGATCAGCTCAAGCGTTTGAACTCCAAGCGCAAGATCAGCTTCTGGTACGGCGCACGCTCCATGCGTGAAGCCTTCTACGGAGACGAGTACGATCAGCTGGCCGCAGAGAACGAGAACTTCAAGTGGCATCTGGCGCTGTCGGATCCCCAGCCTGAAGACAACTGGGACGGCTATACCGGCTTTATCCATAACGTACTGTACGAAAACTATCTGCGCGACCATGAAGCGCCAGAGGATTGCGAGTACTACATGTGCGGGCCGCCAATGATGAACGCGGCGGTCATCCAGATGTTGGTGGATCTGGGTGTGGAACGTGAAAACATCTATCTCGACGACTTCGGTGGTTGATGGATGGTCGCTTCTTTGCCGAAGCTGACGACAAAGTGGCCAGCAGCTTCCCTGCTGGCCACTTTGTTTGTATGGCTGCTAATTTTATCGGGTTGCAGCAGCGATCCCGAAAAGCAGGTGCTCAGTGTCTCGGGCGCCACCATGGGTACCACGTACACGGTGAAGTGGGTATCGTCAACGCCTGACAGCGTGGTGCGTGTCGGCGACAAGCTGGAGCAATCCCTGCTGGCAGTGAACCAGGCGATGTCGACCTACATTGCGGATTCAGAGCTGTCGCGCTTTAACAGGGAAGGTTCGGGCTATGGTACCCAGGTGTCAGCCGGCCTTTTTGAGGTGTTGCAGCTGGCCCAGGACATCAGCGAAAGTACCCAGGGGGCCTTCGATGTTACAGTGGGGCCTCTGGTCAACCTCTGGGGCTTTGGGCCTGATGGTCGTGTCACCCATGCACCGGAGCAGGCGCAGATTGACGAGGCTCGCCAGAGAGTGGGCTATCAGCACCTGCAGCTGGATGCGCAGACCCTGCGTGCCACCAAGGATGCGGATCTTTACGTCGATCTCTCGGCGATTGCCAAGGGGTATGGCGTAGACGAGCTGGCTCGGGTCATGGAGCACGAGGGGATCGACAGCTACCTGGTGGAAATCGGGGGCGAGCTGAGGGCCCGTGGCCTCAAGCCGGATGGCAGTGGCTGGCGTATCGCCATCGAGAGTCCGGTGGATGGCGGTCGCGAGGTGCAGCGCGTGATTACGGTACATGAAACCGGTGTAGCGACCTCCGGTGATTACCGCAATTATTTCCAGGAGGAGGGTGTGCGCTTTTCCCATACCCTGGATCCCTTGACGGGGCGGCCGATTACACATCAGCTGGCGTCAGTGACCGTGCTGAGCCCCACCTGTGCAGAGGCTGATGCCCTGGCCACGGCCCTGACCGTCATGGGCGATGAACGCGGCTACCAGTATGCGGTCGATAACCAGGTTGCGGCCTTCTTTATCGTCAAGTCGGAGAACGGCTTTGTGGAGCGCATGACGCCGCAATTCGAACAATACCTGAGCCGCTGAGGTGGCTTGATGGATGGCGCCGCCGTGCGAGCAATGCCTGAGCCGCTGAGGTTGTTCTGGTGGATGCAATGAATTTGACCTTTGTGGTGCCCGGTAGCGTAATTCCGACCATGCCCGCGCGCATGAGGATGATGCTGCAGTGGGAGCAATACCGAACTAAGTGAGGTGTTCTGATGGATATTATGATTCTGACTTTTGTGGTGCTCGGCACCGTCATTCTGGCCATGTCCGTGGGCGTGCTGATGGGGCGCAAGCCCATTGCCGGCTCCTGCGGTGGCATGGGTGCCATGGGGGTGGAAACCGTGTGCGATATCTGCGGCGGTAACCCGAACAAGTGCGACGAAGAACAGCAAAAGACCGACCGTGCAAAGACACTGGCGGCCATGGCGTATGAGGTTAAGGCTTAGATTTTTAACCGCCCACAGTGGTGTTATTTCAAGATACGAAGGGGAAGCGAATGGCAGTGTATGACTATGACGTCATTGTGATCGGGTCCGGACCTGCGGGTGAGGGCGCGGCCATGAATTCGGTCAAGAAGGGACGCCGCGTGGCGGTGATAGAAGAGCAGGACCTGGTGGGCGGCAACTGTACCCACAAGGGGACGATTCCTTCCAAGGCGCTGCGTCATTCCGTGAAGCAGATCATCGAATTCAACACCAACCCCATGTTCCGCGACATCGGCGAGCCGCGCTGGTTCTCGTTTCCCATCGTGCTGAATCGTGCTGAAAAGGTCATTGCCAACCAGGTGATGCTGCGTACCAACTTTTACGCCCGCAATCGCGTGGACGTGTTCTTTGGGCGCGCCGAGTTCGCCGACAAGAACACCCTGATTGTTCGTGGTACCGCCAACGGTGACGAAACACTGCGCGCGCGCAATGTCGTGATCGCGACCGGATCGCGTCCCTATTGCCCGCCTGATATCGACTTCGACCACCCGCGTATCTACAACTCCGATACCATCCTCAAGCTCAGTCACACGCCGCGCACTATGGTGATTTACGGTGCCGGGGTTATCGGTTGTGAATATGCCTCGATCTTTGCGGGCCTTGGAGTAAAGGTTGACCTGATTGACCAGCGTGACCGCTTGCTGTCGTTCCTGGATGGCGAGATCTCCGATGCGCTGAGCTATCACCTGCGCAACAACGCCGTAAAGATTCGTCACAACGAAGAGTATGAGTCCGTGGTGGCGGACCAGGGCGGCGTGATCATGACGCTCAAGTCCGGCAAGCGTATTCATTCCGATGCCTTCCTGTGGTGCAACGGCCGTACCGGCAACACCGACGGGCTGGGGCTGGATAAAATCGGCCTGGTGGCCAATAGTCGTGGTCAGCTGGAGGTAGATGACCATTACCGCACCGGCTGTGAAGGCATTTATGCCGCCGGTGACGTGGTGGGCTGGCCCAGCCTTGCATCCGCAGCGCTGGATCAGGGGCGTGCGGCGGCGGGGGATCTGCTCAGCTGTGAAGACTTCCGCTACATCAATGAAGTGCCGACCGGTATCTATACGCTGCCGGAAATCAGTTCTCTGGGTAAAACCGAGGAAGAGCTGACGGCCGAGTGTGTGCCCTATGAAGTGGGTCAGGCTTTCTTCAAGGATACGGCGCGGGCGCAGATTTCTGGCCAGACGGTGGGCATGCTCAAGCTGCTGTTCAATCGTGATACCCTGGAAATCCTGGGTATCCACTGCTTCGGTGACCATGCATCGGAGATCGTCCATATCGGACAGGCGATCATGGCGCAGAAGGGTGAAGCTAATACCCTGAAGTATTTTATCAATACGACCTTCAATTACCCGACCATGGCGGAAGCCTACCGTGTTGCGGCTATTTCCGGCCTGAACCGGATTTCCAACATTTAGCTACCTGCGACAGCCCGGGTCGGACTCATCTGGGTTCGGGCCGGGCTCTGTCTTTCTCAGCCAGGCTGCCGGTCTGGCGCCCCGGTTTTCCTCTGTGCAGTCCTTCCCGTGTTGCTCTTGCTGTGCCCGGTTTTTGGCTTGTCAGCATGGCTGATCGGCAGGGCCGCGTCATCTATATCCAGCAGATCCAGCACCACCCGTGCCGCATAGGCGTCGTTGCCGGCGTATAGCAGCTGGCTGTCCCTGAGTTCAGGCAGGGCCCAGTTGGACATGGCGACGGATTTCGACTTCTGAAACTTCTGTTGCAGCAGTACGGCGATGGCAGCCTTGACGCCCAGTTCCCGGCGGTAGCCCTGGCGGCGGAAAACCTGATCCAGGTCCAGCAGGGCGTTGGGCGTAATGCCGAGCCTGCGGCGGATATGGCTGCGATCGGAGCGCAGTCCGAAGCCAACCTTGACCGTATCCGCCGACTGTAAAATGCGGCACAGGTACTCGCAGCAGTGCTCGCGCCAGAGCTGGAAGATATAGGCGTGATCGAGGGTTGTCAGCTGTACCACATGGGGGCCACGGGACGTTTCCCCCTTGCCGAATGTGGGTTTGGATTCGGTATCGAAACCAATATAGCGGCATTGCAGCAGGTCCCGGGTGGCGGCCACAAAGTCTTCGTGACTGCGCGGCACACGGATCCGGGAAAGGTCCAGCCCCTCAAAGGCGGGCATCAGGGCAATGGCGGCCTTGCTGGGGGCTTCACGTTCTTCTTTGCGCATTGATCACGTTCGCCTTGTTTTTACTTGCCGTCAGGGTGCGGTATTCAATGATAAGGTCGATGATTTCCGGTCGCGGGGTGGCCACGGCAGTCAAGGACTCTTCCAGTGAGCGGCGCTGGGGCAGGGGCAGGTTGAACTTGTCGAGCAGGATCTGCCTGACCTCCGCGTCGGCGTCGGGGTCGATCGTGGTACCGGCATAGATGCAGATGCGCTGTAAAAGAAATGCTTTGTTTGCCATTAAGCGGGGTTCCGCGTTGAGGATTGTCGGGGGGTGTTTGGCTAAGGCATCCTGCGGGAGATCAGGCCCGGCCAAAGGCGTCCAGGGTTCTCAGCTGCGCGGGCTGTCTGTCAGCACGGCGATGTACAGGTCTTCGACTTTCTTGCGCGCCCAGGGGGTGCGGCGCAAAAATTTGAGGCTCGACTTGATAGACGGGTCCTGGGTGAAGCAGCGAATATCAATGCGATCGCCCAGTTCACGCCAGCCGTAATGTTCAACCAGGCGGGTGACAACCTGTTCCAGGGTAATGCCATGCAGTGGATTATTGGGTTGAGGCTGGTTCATGGTGTTGGCGTGATCCTTTGGGAAAAACGATGTCAGGTGTGCAGGTCGATGGGGCGGCGCCTGATACTGGGTATCGCAAGCGCTCTGATGCCGCCGATTATACCACCTGTGCCAGAGCGCGGCTTTAGATCCGCTCTGGGTTAGCTGGGGCGGAAACGGCCGTGATGGCTTTGGTACCAGCTATTGAACTGGTCGGTGGGCATAGGGCAGGCTATGAAATAGCCCTGGGCGATATCGCAGCCAAAGTCTGACAGCAGTTCATAGGCGGCTTTTGTCTCTACCCCTTCGGCGACGACCTGCATGCCCAGGCTATGGGCCATGTCCACGGCGGCCTTGACGATATGGTATGAGCCCGATGTTTTGGACAGCGATTTTACGAATGACTGGTCAACCTTGATGATGGAGACCGGCAGGGCATCAAGGTATTGCAGTGAAGAATAGCCGGTGCCGAAATCGTCGATGGACAGGGTGATATTGGCATCGGACAGGCGGGTGAGTTCGCGTACGGTGCGATCAAGATCGAGCATAAAGGCCCCTTCGGTGATTTCGAGCTCCAGCAGGGCACCGTCGACCTGATGTTTTTCCAGTAGTGCCAGCACTGTATCGGCGAAGTCGGGGGTCAGCAGGTTGCGGGTGGAAATGTTGACGGCCACGCTCAGTTGAATGCCCATGGACTGCCAGCGGGTAATCTGGGTCAGGGCATTGTCGATGGCCCAGGCGGTCAGCTCATCGATGAGAGTGCTGTGTTCGGCGCGGGGAATGAATTTTCCTGGCGGGATGAAGCCGCGCTCAGGGTGCTGCCAGCGCATGAGGGCTTCAACACCGAGGACGGCATTGCTCAGCAGGCAGATTTTTGGCTGGTAGTGCAGTGTCAGCTGACTGGATCCCAGGGCTGTCTTCAGTTCGGCCAGCAGTTCGAGGGTGTCCTGGTTATGGGTCATATCCAGTTCCGGGCTAAAGCGCGCCCAGCGCTGTGATCGTTCGGAGGCACGGCGCACTGCAATTTCAGCCTGACGCAACCAGGTTGCAGGCGCTTCATCCCCGCTCGCAAGTGTGGTGTAGCCTGTACTGATATCAGCATGAATGGTCAGGGAGTCAAAACGAAACGGCTGGCTGAAGGCGTCACTTAGCGGGGTCAGGCGCTTTTCAATGCTGTTTTCCGATGTTGCCCTCAGGATGATTGCCAGCTGGTGGGTGTCGATCCGAAAGGGCGTGTTCTCAATGTCGTGCAGGTCTCGCAGACGATGGGACAGTTGCTGGATGATTTCATCGCTGACGTCCAGGCCATAGGCGGTTTCCATCTCCAGCATGTTTTCCACGGAAATCACCGCCAGGTAGCCGTGCCTGAAGTGCGGATCACCGCGGTGAGCTGCGTTCAGATGAGTGATCAATGCCTGACGGTTGGGCAGTTCGCTGCTGCAGTCATGGTGTACGAGCCACTGGATGTAACCCAGATATCGCTGTACGCAGTCCCTGGCAGCGCCACAGAACAGTCCTGCGAGTATGAAAAAGCCGCTGCGGTAAAGCCAGTTGATGGTTTTCTGGGCCTCGCCCGTGCTGACATCGATCGGCATCAGCGGGCCCAGTACAAGCCCTGCCAGGGCGCCGGTAAGCGCACCGAGCGGTGCACCGTAGATAAAGCCGCCCAGCAGAATCACCAGATACATGGAGTGTGCGTAGACGTATTTGACACCGCCGGTGCTGTATACCAGTCCATAGACACAGGCCATGAGAAGAATGAGGAGTGGGGCAGCGGTGACTCGGAGTTGCGTTGGGTGCCGTTGTGCCCAGTCAAGCAGGCGCGGTGGCGGTGGTTGTGTTGTGCCCGGTTGCACCGATGAGGCGGTAGCCGGGCGGTATGTGGGTGAGATGCTGGTTTCTCTAACGGCGTTTGGCTGGCTCATAACATCCTGTTAATGCGCTAGTGGCTCCATGATCTGGTCGATCGACAGCCTGTGAGGTGAATTCCTGTGGTGATAGTGATGTGTTGCCAGTGTAGGTGATCAGGTGGGGGATGTCGGCAGCGGCTACCGTTGCCCCGGGGTGTTCGGGTCGCCAAGGCTATTTTTCGGGGTCTTCGTTTTCGCCCAGCTTACGGGTGCTTGCGGTGCTTTCGTAGTACTCGTCTTCGTAGTACCGGCCGCGGATCTGCAGGCGACGTTCGACCCAGCGGTTGTACAGTTTCCAGATAAAGAAACCGGGAATCATCACGATGGCAATGCCAAGCATCAGGCCTGCGCCGGCGTGGGAGGCGGGTACCAGGTGCATGATCCAGTCGAGTACGCCCAGCTGTTTGAACAGCAGATACCAGAGGCCGAGAAAAATCAGGCCCAGGGCGGTGGCAATATGGTGCAGCAGTTTGGTTCTGGAGGGTGTCATGGGGTGCCTGATCGGTGTTATGGGTGCTGATAGCGATGAATGCGCAAGCTGGGAATAAAGGGTTCCGGGT
The DNA here is from genome assembly GCA_041586815.1 of Marinobacterium sp. Lineage (GTDB taxonomy): Bacteria > Pseudomonadota > Gammaproteobacteria > Pseudomonadales > Balneatricaceae > Marinobacterium_A. The sequence goes on from JBFGZM010000035.1 coordinate 13,298, forward strand.
CGATGCGGGCATCGGAGCGTTCGGCACGCTGGCGCCCGCTCGGAGGCTCGAGTTCGGGTCTGTTGTGTTGTGGCAGAGCAGCACCCGAAGGCAGAGGAAAGAGCAGTGGAAGCGGACAGTTTCGCGCTTGGCGCAGCCAGCCCGTATCCAGTTTCCAGGCGATGTTGGCACGCATGACCGGCACCTGGGTTTGCAGTTGAGCAAGCGGCGTATCCGGGCTCAGGGGCGAGAGGCGCGCCAGCTGTATCTGGACATGGGGCTGGCTTTGGTCAAGCTTTAGCAACAGCGCCATGGCGTCGCCGGCACTCAGGCGCCGTATGCTGCGCCCGCTGCTGTACCAGTTGAAGCCGATACGACTGGGCGTACTCTCCAGAATGGGAATCTGGCGATAGCACTGCTTGAGGTGAATGCGGCCCAGTCCCTGGCGACTCAGCAACTCGCCCAGGAGGGCGCTGCGGTGGGCCAGCTGACCAGGCAGCTCTCCCAGGTCCTGTGCGTTCAGGCGGCTGGCTGCCTGCTGAAAGCTGGCTTTGTGCCGGTTTAGCGCCTGGGCGCTGGCAAGCAGGATGTCATCGGCGCCGATCAGGCCGTGCCGGCTGCGGGTGCGGCGCCCGTCCTGGCCATCTCTGTACCAGATGTCCGCGATCAGGCTGCTGACAAAGTCCCGTTCACTGATGCGGCTTTCGCTATCGTGGCGCGGTATCCAGAGGGCGCGATCGCCCTGGCGCAGCAGCGTGCAAAACTGGATGAGGCTCTGGTTCAGGTTGTCGAATGCCTCCAGCAGCTCGCTGGCAAGGGGTTGGCGGCAAGGGGGCGGTACATCAGACATCGGCATTGAGCTGGCGCTGTCGTTCCTGTGCCTGGGCTTCGAGAATAAAGCGGGCCAGCAGGGTGCGGCAGCTTTCCGGCATCTTGATAAATTCGATGCCGATCTGGTAGCCCCCCTCAACGGCTTCATTGCGTTGCACGGTGGCGTAGAGCAGCAGCCCGAGAAGGCTGTCGGGGAAGACCAGTTTTAGAGCCAGGTACTGGCCGAGCGGCAGATCATCGTCGCAGTCGAAAGACAAACCGCCTTCGCTGAGGTTGATGTTGTGCAGGCGCAGTGAGCCCGTGCCCTTGAGTTCTTCGGATACCAGGCTGCGGGCGATGCGGTTGAGCTTGTTGTCCAGCAGCTTGAGGTAGGCGGCGACCTCGGGCTGCTTTTCACCGATTTTGCGCAACAGGTGCCCGGTATCGGCATCCATGGCCTGAATTTCGCTGAGCAGCAGAAAATGGCGGGAGACGTCGAACTGGTAGGGGCGGGCACTCGCCATGACATCAGTTTCGGGTACCAGTTCGTACTCGATAGCGACCTGATGCTCGATGCGGTAGAACTGGCGCCGATCCTGGACCATTAGAGACTCTCCCGAGGTTCTTTTTCTGCTAGTGAGAATAACAACATTGCGCTGATTTTGTTAGAGTAAATCCCCCCTCTCTGTGGTTTAATCCCGCGCATGTTCAGACCCTTTTCTCTTTACGTTGGCCTGCGGTATACCGGCGCCAAACGTAGCAATCATTTTATATCCTTTATCTCCCTGGTTTCGATGCTCGGGCTGATGCTTGGTGTCGCTGCGCTGATACTGGTGCTGTCCGTGATGAACGGCTTTGACCGGGAGCTCAAGCAGCGCATCCTCGGCATGGTGCCTCATGCCACTATAGCCGCCTACGGCCAGCCGCTGCAGTCCTGGGTGGCTGTTGCCGATGACATGGCCCGCCAGCCCGGCGTGCTGGGAACCGCGCCCTATATTCAGGCGCAGGGCATGCTTACCCAGGGTGGCAGTGTGCACGGGGTTCAGGTAACAGGTATCGATCCGGTGCGGGAAAACCAGGTGTCCATCATCGGCGAGCACATGCGCGAGGGCAGTCTGGCGGCGCTGGGCAATGAGCGCTTTGGTATCGTGCTGGGCGCCATACTGGCACGCTCCCTCGGCGTCGGTAGCGGTGACAAGGTCACCCTTGTGCTGCCAGAGGCGTCTGTCAGCGTGGCCGGAGTGGTGCCGCGCATGAAACGATTCACCGTGGTGGGCGTTTTTGAGGTCGGGGCCGAACTTGATGCGAATCTGGCTTATATCAGCCTGGAGGATGCAGCGGTGATTACGCGCCAGGGTGATGGCGTTGATGGCATACGGCTGCGCTTTGACGACCTTTTCGATGCGCCGGCGGCTGTACGCCAGATAGCGTCGGGCCTGAACGGACCCTACCTGGTCAGCGACTGGACCCGTTCCCACGGCAACCTGTTTCAGGCGATCCAGATGGAAAAGCGCATGATTGGCCTGCTGCTGTTTCTCATCGTGTTCGTGGCGGCATTCAATATTGTCTCGACCCTGGTGATGGTGGTGACGGACAAGAAGGCGGATATCGCCATTTTGCGCACCCTGGGGGCGACCTCCGGACGCATCATGCGCATTTTCATGGTGCAGGGCTGCCTGATTGGTACCATCGGTACCCTGCTGGGCACCGGGCTTGGGGTATTGCTTGCGCTCACGGTCACGGATCTGGTGGCCTGGATGGAGCGCGCACTGGGTATTCAATTCCTTTCCGCCGATGTGTATTTCATCAGCTATCTGCCCTCGCAGCTGCAGTGGGATGATGTGACGCTGATCTGTTCGGCGGCCCTGACCATTGGCTTTCTGGCGACCCTGTACCCGGCCTGGCGTGCATCCCGAACCGAACCTGCGGAGGCTCTGCGCTATGAGTAACTGGGTCATGAATGCACAGAGTATCGCCAAGGCCTACAGCGAGGGAAGCACCTCACTGCAGGTGCTTGAAAATGTTCAGCTGCAGATCGAGCGTGGCGAGCGGGTGGCGATCATCGGCAGTTCCGGCTCCGGCAAGAGCACCTTGATGAACATTCTGGGGGGGCTGGATCATCCGAGCAGTGGCACGGTTGAAGTCGGCGGTGAGAACCTCTATGCGGTGGCTGAGCGCCAGCGCTGTGATATCCGTAACCGGGTGCTGGGGTTTGTCTATCAATTCCATCATTTGCTGCCGGAATTCAGTGCGCTGGAAAATACCGCCATGCCGCTGCTGATCCGGGGTACGCCGGTACGCGAGGCGACAGCGGCGGCCGACAGGGTGCTGCAGGCAGTGGGGCTGGGCAAGCGTCTGCGGCATCGACCGGCGCAGCTCAGCGGCGGTGAGCGTCAGCGCGTCGCCATCGCCAGGGCGCTGGTCACTGAGCCTGCCTGTGTGCTGATGGATGAGCCGACCGGTAACCTCGACCGCAGCACGGCGGCAGACGTGCAGGCCCTGATGGATGACCTGAACCGGCGTACCGGTGTGTCCTTTATCGTGGTGACCCACGATCTCGAGCTGGCCTCGCGGATGGATCGCAAACTTGAACTGCGCGACGGCAGTCTTTTTCCCGCCTGATTTTCCCGCTGAGACTATTCCCATAAAAATGACAGCCAGTGCTGTCATTTTTTTATATCTGATGATCCTGCCATGCCGGTGCCTTCCTGTGCCCGGGGAGCATTGCTCTAGTCGCGGTCCTTGCGCTCCTGGCGGCGTTTTTTCCAGCTATTGAGCACGTGCCGAATCCAGAATAGCTGCACCGCGGCATAGCCCAGTAGCGAAAACACCAGCCCGCAGAGCAGGGAGCCTAGCAGCAGAGGCCACCAGACCGCTGAAATTTCGGCGCCCAGGGTGTTTAGCGAGAATTCGAATGCGACGGGTTTTACCGGTGCCCCCAAAATCTGCGTACCCACCAGATAGGAGAAA